>JAUQXD010001054.1 GCA_030834835.1 Thermoflexales bacterium
GACGACGCTCACCTGGATTCTGACTTTTATACTCGGTTGGCTTTTGATTGCCCAGCTGGCACTGGGCACGTTCGGTTTCGGCCTGCTTCGAGGTCGCCACAAGGTTGTGAAGGAAGTCATCGTTAGCCCGGTGTCTTCGCCCGTGAAAATCTAAAACACGCTAGAGGAGATTACCATGGCCGAGGCAGTTCCGTCTGAGCCGGTTCAAGTTAAAGATGCTGTGATCAGCGCCCAGCATTTGACCAAAAAATTCGGTGATGAAACCGCCGTTGAGGATGTCTCGTTTGATGTACCCCGCGCGTCCATCTTCGGTTTTATCGGACCGAGCGGATCGGGCAAAACGACGACGGTCCGCCTGTTGACGGGCGTCTACACGCCGACGGAGGGCGAAGTAAGTGTGCTCGATCGCAGTCCGGCCAGGTTCAGCCAGAGCGATCGAGCGCAGTTGGGCTATATGCCGCAACTATTCGTGCTGTATCCCAACCTGACCGTTTGGGAGAACCTCAACTTTGCCGCATCGCTGTATGGCATGAGTTTGTTCCGCGGAAAGCGCCTGAAGGAAGCCTTGACCTTTGTTGAGTTGTACGAGCACCGTTCAAAGCTGGCCCGCAATATCTCTGGCGGGATGTTGCGGCGTCTCAGCCTGGCGGCCACGCTGGTTCACGATCCGGAACTGCTCTTTCTGGATGAGCCGACCGCCGGGATTGATCCGGTTTTGCGCCGCAAGTTCTGGGATCATTTCCGGGAACTGAAAGACCAGGGCCGCACGATCTTTATCACCACCCAATACGTCAGCGAAGCCGATAATTGTGACCTGGTGGGGGTGCAGAACAATGGCAAGTTGCTGCTGGTGGATACCCCGCAAGGGATACGGCAGCACGCTTACGGCGGCGACATGGTCGATTTCCGCACGACCGAACCCTTCGATTTTCAGGCCGAGGCGCTGTTGCGTTCGCTGTCCTTTGTGCGAGCCAAAACCGTTCGCACCGGTTCCAACAGCATGCGCCTCATCGTCGACGAAGCCGGCACTGCTACGCCCGAACTGATGACCTGGGCGCAACAACAGAATATCCAGGTGCAGGCGGTGGAGGAGTATACGCCGTCCTTTGAAGATGTCTTTGTCGAGTTGGTGCGGCCGGAGGTGAACCATGCGTAACTTGTTCCGCAGCATCATTCGGGCCTCCTCGTTCTTTCGCAAGGAAATTTTCGAGATTCTCCGCCAGCCCCGCCTGGTCGCCACCCTGGTAGTGGGGCCATTCTTGATCCTGTTCATCTTTGGCATCGGCTATCGTGCTCAGGCGCGCACCCTGCGCACGCTGTTCGTCGTGCTGCCGGACAGCCCCGTCGCCGCGCAGGACATTCAAAAGTACGGGGAAACACTGGGCACGCAGCTCATCTATGCGGGCGTGACGGGCAACCAGACCGAAGCGCTCGATCAGCTGCAACGGGGACAAGTCGATCTGGTCATTGTGGAACCCGGCGAGATCACGAGC
>JAUQXD010001055.1 GCA_030834835.1 Thermoflexales bacterium
ACTCATCGTGACGTTGATCGATCCGTTGCAGATCTATCTGCCGCTGTTGAGACGCTGAGTCAGCCGCCGGGTAGGCCGATATGGGCGTGGCTAAGACGCAGCGTGCTTGAGGAATTCATCAACTTCGGCGCGTGTTGGCAGGGAGGGCTGCGCACCGAGTTTAGTGGCGGCCAAAGCGCCCGCTGCGCTCGCCTCGCGCAACGCCGCGGCCAGATCCCGATGAGTAGCGTAGGCCGCCGCTAACGCCCCGACGAAGGCATCGCCGGCCGCCGTCGCGTCGATCGCCTTCACCTGAAACGCTGGAATGCGCCAGGCCTTGCCTTCACTCAACACCAGCGCCCCGCGCGCGCCCAGCGTAATGACGACGGCGCACGCGCCACGCTCGTACAGTTGCCGCGCGGCCCGTTCGACACCGGCGTCGTCTTTTGTTTCAATGCCGGTCAGCAGTGCGGCTTCTGATTCATTGGGTACCAGCAAGTCCACTAAAGATAGAAGTTCGGTCGAGAGCGATTGGGCCGGGGCGGGGTTGAGGATCGTCAACACGTTTGCCGCACGAGCGGTGTTCAGCGCATACTCGACCGTATCCAATGGAATTTCCAACTGCGCGATGACGGCCTGTGAGGCCGTGATGATCGATCGGGCCGCGTCAACGTCCGCGCGGGTGAGGTGCGCATTTGCGCCCGGCGCTACCACGATCGTGTTCTGGCCGCCATCGTCCACTTCGATGATGGCAATACCGGTGGCCGCTGAATCTTCTGTGAACACGCAACTATCATCAGCGCCTGCTGCCCGCAAGTTGTCGCGCATGGCCCGACCGAAATCGTCGCCGCCCACGCGGCCGACCATGTGCACCGTCGCGCCCAGTCGAGCGGCGGCCACGGTTTGATTCGCGCCCTTGCCGCCGGGGGCCGTCATGAAGTCATGCCCCAGGATCGTTTCGCCAGGCTGCGGCAGATGCGGCGTGCGCACGACCAGATCCATGTTCAGGCTGCCGACGACGATCAATTGAGGCAAGAAGTTGCTCCTGAGCCAACCTGGGCTATGCCCTGTGTTGACAGGCTAATTGCGGCATTATACCGCAGGTTGTTGCGGCTACGCTCACCGTGCACCGTCCCCAGATCGACAGCCATTCTCATTTTGGCAGCAGAGGCAGCTCACACGCCGCCGGTTCTAAGGGCGCGAGGACCCGCTCGGCTGGCAGCCTTGTGTGCAGAACCCACCTTGAGAACTGCCGCCAATTAATGTGGTTGTTGACAGGAACTAGTTCTTTACCATCACCACCCCTCGTTCCCAAATCGTTCACCGGTTCATTCCAAGAGGAATAGTTTTCCGGCGGGCAGCTATGCTACGATGATCGCACGACGCTGTATGTCCACCGTCGATCGTTTCAACGACCCGTTCAACTATCCGACAGGCAGGAGGCTAAATTCATGGCAACGCAAGCACAGGCAAAACCAATTCCAGGTTCCGTCAAGGCCGAGGCGATCGACGGCCTGCAGATCGGCGTCAGCCGGCCCGCACTGGCGATCGACGATCTGCCGACGCCCGAGGCCGTGTTTAAGACGAAGGTGCTCGGCCGGAAAGAAGTGATCAAGTTTGTGCTGGGTCCCAGCATGATCGCGCTGGGCGTGTCGATCGGCAGCGGCGAATGGCTGCTGGGGCCGCTGGCCGTGGGGCAGTACGGCTTTCTCGGGGTTGGCTTCATCGTCACGATCTCGGCCATTTTGCAGGTGTTCTACAACATGGAAGTCGCCCGGTTCACGGTCGCTACCGGCGAGGTGCCCGTCGTCGCCTTTACGCGCACGCCGCCCGGCAAGACCTTCTGGGTTCCGTTTACACTGCTGATGATTTACATGGCGTGGATCTGGGGCGGCTGGGCCTCGACCGCGGGACAGAGCCTGTTTACATTGTTCGTGGGCCGTCCGAATACCAAAGAAGAGCTGGAGATCGTGCGATTGATCGGCATCGGCTTGATGCTGCTGGCCTTTGGCATGTTCATGTTCGGCAAGAAGATCTCTCAAACGCTGGAGACCTTCAACACGATCGCCGTGTGGTTCGTGCTGTTCTTCTTGATCGGCCTGACGGTCGTGATCGTTCCGCCGAGTTTCTGGGCCAGTGCGTTGGCCTCGCTGGTGACGCCCGCCGCGCCACCCAAAGGCATCGACGTGGCGCTGCTCGGCTCGATTGCCGGCTATACGGCCTTCGCGTCCGGCATGAACTTTATGCTGATTAACTACTATCGCGACAAGGGCTACGGCATGGGCAGCAAGGTCGGCTTCATCTCCGGGTTGGTCGGTGGGGCAAAACAAGACGTGCTAGCCTCGGGTGTAACCTTCCGCGACACCGAAGCGAACGCGAAGGTGTGGAAGCGCTGGTGGCGCTATCTGGCGCTGGATCAGTGGGGCGTGTTCTTCATCGGGGCCATCATCGGCATGATGATCCCCAGCATCCTGGTGGGCTGGCTGGCTTCGCAACCCGGCGCGGCCGTGCCGAGCTCGGCTAACATGCCGATTTACGCGGCGACCGAACTGGGCCGATTGTACGGGCCGTTCCTGTTCTCGGCGACGCTGTTTGTGGGCGCGTTTACGCTGTTCAAGACGCAGGCCACCATCCTGGAGATGTTGATCCGCAACACGACCGACACGGCCATGAGCGTGAGCGCCAGATTCCGCGCGTGGACGAAGGGCGATGTGCGCCGCTTCTATTATCCGTTCGCGGTGCTGCTGGTCGTGGTGATCGGCGTCATCATTCACCTGGCCCTGCCGACCGATCTGCTGAAGATCTCGGCAAACATGGCCAACCTGGCCGCGATGATCTTCCCGCTGGTGATGATTTACCTGAACAGCCAGCTACCCCGGCGGGCCCGCATCAAGTGGTGGGGCTACGTCGTGCTCGTGCTGAACGTGTTGTTCTTCGGCTTCTTCTTCGTCAATTTCCTGGCGGTGACGATGACGGGCACGCCGTTGGTGAAGTTCTAGGCAACCGGCCCAACTTTCCTCCGAGAGGCCGCGGCCTCCCTGTCACGCCCAGGGAGGCCGTCATTTTGCGCGAGAATTCTCGACTGATCTTCACCAGTGACTCGGTTGTATAATG
>JAUQXD010001056.1 GCA_030834835.1 Thermoflexales bacterium
GTCACATCCGCTTCATCTTGAATGATCTGCAGCGCTTGCTGGCTGCTGTTGGCCTGCCGCTTCTGCCATTGAGCCAGCGTGTAAACGATCGTGGCGAGAAAACCCTTATCTTCTTGTTTGACCTGAAAGCCCTGCTTTTGCAGGCTGGTCGGATCAGTCACTCGCCACTGGCCGGGCAGGTCTTGAAATCGCAGCGGAAACAGCGGCTTCGTCGTTTTCTTAGCCGCCGCGTAATCTTGCGCGCGTTCGGCTTCCAGTGTCGTCGCCGTGCTCAGATATTTTTCGTCGAGGTACTGCGCAAGCGCCAGCACGATCTCATCTTCGCGATCGGGCTGATGCATCACACGGAAGACGACGCGGATGTTCATGCAGCCGAGCGCGCCGATCAGCCCGACGATCAACAGCAGCCAGAACCAGCGGGTCGGGCGGACCGATCGGGCCGATCTGGACGATCGGGTGGCTGATGATCTCGGCGGTGGTTTAGGCTTCATCGAAGAATTGACTCCCCAATTGAACAAGGTGAAGCATCCTGAGCGGAGTTCCGCATGCTTTTCGCGGAACGCAGTCGAAGGATGCGATGGGTCGAATAGCCCTGATGTCTCGTGCGACTCGCATTCTGTGCGCGAGTCTAACGAGTGATCGGGATGTCGGCATGCCGCCTCCTGTTCGATCGAGGTGGCTACGGCTGCGCGGCCGTCGTGCTGCGCGAAATCTGTTTGAAGAGCGGCAGCGTCGCCGCCCACTGCCGATCGGGCGCTTGCCCCCACCAGTACAGAATCTGGCCGTCTTTCAGCGGACCTTGAATGGCCGCATAAATGGGCATGACGCTGGTCGATTCACCCGTGCTCCAGACCAGTTCGCCAACGGCGGTCTGCTCGGTGGTGAACGGCGTCCAGGTGACGTCGTCGTGTACGTTGAGCCAATAGCGCAATTCATCAGCCGCGGCGGGACTACCGCTCACGGGTTGAAAACTATCGACTGTCAGCAGCCCGCGGCGTCCGCCGTCAGCCGCGGACCGTATCCACAACATATCGCCGATGGTTTTGTAAGCCCAATCAGCCGGCAGCGTGAAGTTGACAGCCGCGTCTTTGAAAACAATCCGACCGCCGGCGGGAACGGGCGTAAGTTCAGGATCGACTTCGGCGATTGGGCCAGGCGCGAGGGCGGGGCGTGTCGTCGCGGTTGGTGCTGGCGTTTGGCCGGGCGGGGCCGAGGTTGGCGGAAAGGTCGCACTCAAGTCCGATCCTCCGCCGCGAGACAGGCCAAGTTGCGAAGGAGGCAGCAGCCACCGCAAGCCGATCAGTATGGCCGCGAACGCGACGAGCAGCGTGCCACCGATGATGACCGGCCCGCGCCACGACCGTCTCGATCGGTGGATCGGCCTCGGCTGTGCGACCCGGACAGCGGCTGGCGCTGGACGCGGCGCACCGCACTCGCCACAGAATTGATCGTTCGCGGCCAGTTCGCTTCCGCAGCGTGCGCACTTCATGGTTCGCACTCCCGGTCGGCGCGACAAACAAAATCGCCCCACCGTGTCTGAAACACAGATGAGGCGCTTAGTTCGTCACAACTTGTGACGCCCACTATCAACCCGGCAGATTGGAACTCCCGGCAAGTCCGCCATCGTTCCACCACCTTGCGAAATTATTCTAGATCAAGTGTTGGCCGGGGTCAATCTGTATTGTGTAACAGCGTGCATTTCAGTTTGGGGGCGAGCTCGGGCATAATTACCCCAACTGACTTGGAGGTGTGCCATGTTCCCCACCCGCGCAGAAATCCGAGCGAAACTGTTGGCCG
>JAUQXD010001057.1 GCA_030834835.1 Thermoflexales bacterium
CGTCTCGGGATCATAGGGCGTGGTCTTCGGCGCGACCCACGCATATTCCACAAAGGCGGGGCGTTCTTCATCTTGCCACTTCTTGAGCGCGCGTTCGGCCGCGCCGCGAATGGAGTTGCCCAGCATGAACGTCATGCGCGAGGCGGACACGCTGCCGCTGTTGCCGCTGGTGGTTGTATCGGACGTGGCGAGCTTCACTTTCTCGATCGGCAGGCCGAGCGCTTCGGCGGCCATTTGTCGCATGACGGTGTGTGTGCCCTGGCCGACTTCCGCCGCCGCATGATACACGATCGCTTCTTCGATTTCGGTGCCGCCGCGCAGTTCCAGCCGCACGATCGATTTCTCGACCGCGCCAAACGAGAAGCCGACATTCTTATACCCGATCGCATATCCGAGGCCATAACGCTTCGATGGATCGTTGGCAGACACGCGCGCGGGATGCTGCCACTTCCCATCGGGGCCTTGTGTCCAGCCACTCTCGACGGCGCACTTCTCCGCGACTTGCGCCATGCTGATGCCTTTGGGGATGGGCGTGCCCACTGAGAGGATCGAACCTTCACGCAGGACGTTCTTCAGCCGCAGCTCGACCGGATCGATGCCCAGTTTCTCGGCCACTTTCGCCATCTGCATCTCGGCTTCGTATTCGCCCTGCGGTCCGCCGAAACCGCGAAAGGCGCCGGTCGGCAGGTTGTTGGTCAGCACGGTGTACGTATCGACTTTGACGTTGGGAATGTCATACGGCCCGGTGCAGGTCAGCGTGGTGTTGCCCTGCACTTTGGTCGAGGTGTAGGCATACGGCCCCGCGTCGGCGATAACTTCCACCTGGGCGGCGAGGAGTTTGCCGTCGGCGCGCGCGCCCCATGTGGCTTTGAGCCGCATGGGATGGCGTTTGTGATGGCCGATCATCGATTCTTCACGCGTCCACACGATCTTGACGGGCCGCTGTAATTTCCACGCGGCCAGCGCCAGCACGATCTGTACTGACATATCCTCGCGGCCGCCAAACGCGCCGCCGATGGCGGGATAGATCACGCGCACCTGATCAAGCGAAAGGTGCAGCGCGTGCGCGATCTGCTCTTGATCTTCGTGCGTCCACTGGCCCGCAACGACGACCGTGACACGCCCTTGCTCGTCGATGTAAGCGAGGCCGGCTTCGGGCTGTAAAAAGGCGTGTTCCTGATAGGGCGTGGCATACTCGCCCACGACAATGGCCGCGCATTTGTCCCAGACCGCATCGACCTCGCCCTTTCGGATGCGGAAGTGCTGCAGGATGTTGCCGGGTTTATCGGGCAGGATTTGAATCGCGTCGGGCTGCATGGCGTCGATCGGGTTGGTGATAACCGGCAGGTCTTCGTAATCAACTTCGATCAGATCACGTGCGTGTTCGGCCTGCTTTTCAGTCTCGGCCACGATCAACGCGACTTGATCGCCCACGAAGCGCACCCGATCGCCCCACGCTTTGTTGCTGCCCGGCCCGCACAGCACGGGCTGATCGGGCATGATGAGGCCGTATTCGTTGTTGGGCACGTCCTTGGCCGTGTAGATGGCGATGACGCCCGGCGCTTGCTCGGCCTTCGAGGTATCGATCGCTTTGACGATGGCGTGCGGGCGGCGCGCAAACAGAATCTTCATGTGGCACAGGCGATCCATGACGATGTCGCCCGGATAACGCGCCTCGCCTTTGACTTTGGCAACGGCATCGACGCGGAGGGAATTGGAACCGACGGTGGTGGTACCAACGCTGTTGGTAGTAGACATAGATGCCTCGGGAAGAGTGATGAGTGACGAGTAACGAGTAACGAGTGACGGGATTAGACACCGCGTCGCCAAAAAATGAAGCAGGGGCGCAGCATTCGCCGCAGGTCCACAGCCGATCGGCTAGCCAGTCTCGACGAGCAACCTGGCAGGCCACAAGTCGTGAGCGACTGCTTCGCCTCTACAGCCCTTTCCGCGCCACCACCTGGTAGCCCCATTTCCCCAGTTCTGGGCTGACGCGACCCTGATAGCGTTTGACGATGCGAGTGACAGCCGCGATGTGCAAGAGGTTAAGCAAGTGTTGGGCGGCGGCCCGACGCGCGGCGACGCTGATCTGGCGTTGGGTCAGACTGTATTCGCGCTGCTTGAGCGTGCTATTGAGCATCTCGGCCAGTTCGGTCAATTCTGCAAACGACGGGTTGGCGATGCGCTCGGCGGCCGGGCGGCGGCCTTCTTGTTCCAAATAGGCATTGAGGAAGTTCAGCCAATCGAGCGGGTTGGCGGGCTTCATCACGACGACGCCACGCGAACGGGCTTTGGTCTTTAGCCCCCACTGTTCCAAATCGGCCAGATTGTCGGCGTGTCGACTTTTCAGGTGCGTGATGACGCGATCGAGCAGGGGGCGGGTTTGCCGATAGGTTTGCTGGAACTGCGCGGCCGCAATGGCCCGATCGGCCTCGGCGGCGACCTGGGCGGCGCTGGCGGTCTGCGCGGCGATGAGCGCCACCCGGATGTCCTCGCCCGAAATATCGTGCA
>JAUQXD010001058.1 GCA_030834835.1 Thermoflexales bacterium
TGGCGCAGTTGTTGAGCGAACGACAGATTACCACCGGCAAAACGCCGTGCGCGTTCTTCGGCGCGACGGCCACTCTCGCGCCCGATCAGTCTCTCACGCTGTACAGCGTGTACGGGCACGTCAGCCACCAGGCTAAACTTGCCGCCATTCAAACGCGCTTGAGCGATGCCACCTGTTTTGCCGAAATGCGCGCTCAATCGAACGCGCTGACCCAACACCTCACCGACGTGATCGACACGCACACGTCTGAACCGCTCTTCGATGCCTACTGTCGCCAGACCTTCCTCGATAACGTCATTCGCGGCGGTTGGCCTGTAACCTGGGGTGACGGTGAACGGGCTAAAGTCTATCACCTCTACTCGCGCAAACACGGCGATCTGGAACGCGACTACAACGCCTTCGCCCTCGCCGCCGAATATTACTCGCAGGGCAACGGCAACTATCGCGATGTGAACCAGAATCGCCGCAACGATGTCTTCTTCAATCCGCGCGCCGGCGATTTCAACGTGCGCATGTTTATGAGCCTCATTCAGGCCGACGGTTACAATCCGCTGGTGACGCAGGGCAGCACCTTCACGCTGACGCCCGATCAACAAACGGCTGTTCTCGAATTAGCGACCCAGCCGGAATTGCTGCGTCCGGTGCTGGCACGGCCCTTCACGCCGGGCAAGTTGCTCAAGCACATCGTCGATCAGGAGATTGAACTCAGCCTGCCGCCAGAAGACTTCCTGGCCGAAATCATGGGCCGCGCTGAGCAGCATATCGAAGCCACGTTCGGCGAAGGTTGCTGGATCGATCACTGGACGTACAATCTCGATCTGATCGACAGTTACCTCGCCGTGTATCCCGATCGAAAACGCGCGTTGCTATTTGAAGATCGATCTTTGCCCTTCTTCGACAGCCCGGCCTTCGTTCAACCGCGCTCGAAGAAGTATGTCCTCGCACACGGTCAGCCGCGACAATTCGGCGCCGTGCTGGACGATCACGCGAAGGCCAAACTGATCGCCGCGCGCACCGAACAACCCAACTGGCTGCGCGTCGATTACGGACGCGGCGAAATTTACCGCACGACGTTGTTTGCCAAACTTGTGTCGCTGGCGCTGGTCAAATTCGCTACGCTCGATCCGCTGGGTATGGGCATCGAAATGGAAGGCGGGCGGCCCGGCTGGTTCGATGCACTGAACGGCTTACCCGGCCTGTTCGGCTCGTCGCTGGCCGAGACCTTTGAACTGCAACGGCTGATCGAGTTCTTGCGCGCTGCCTTGCCTGAGAAACCCACTGGTTCGCTCGAACTATCGATCGAGTTGAGTACGCTGCTCGACGAGGTCGTGGCGCACCTTCACGCCTATAACGCTGCGCCTGATCCTCAGCGCGATTTCACTTATTGGGATAAGGTCTCCACTTCGCGGGAAAATTATCGCGCTTCGATTCGGTTGGGCTTGTCCGGTGAGACACAGTCCATTGACTGGACAACGTTGTCCAATCAACTGACGCTCCTGGCGGCAAAGATTTCGGCGGGCCTCGAACGCGCGATCGAGTTAAACGACGGTCTGCCGCCGACCTACTTCACTTACGAAGTCACCGACTATGAGGTCATCACGAACGCCGACGGCACGCCGCAAGTCAATGTGCAGGGGCGGCCATATATCCGTGCCAAAGCCTTCAAAGTCAAGGTGTTGCCGTTGTTCTTGGAAGGGCCGGTCCACGCGCTGAAGGTCCGCTCGAAAGATGACGCCGCACGCCTGTACCAGCAGATCAAAGCCAGCCCGCTGTTCGATCGTGCACTAAAGATGTACAAGGTCAACGCCTCGCTGGCCGATCAGCCGCCGGATCTCGGTCGAGTGCGCGTGTTCACGCCCGGCTGGCTGGAGAACGAATCGATCTGGCTCCACATGGAGTACAAGTATTTGCTGGAAGTGCTGCGCGCCGGTCTGTACACCGAGTTCTTCGAGGACTTCGAGGCCGCGCTCGTGCCGTTTCTCGATCCACAGATGTATGGGCGCAGTCCGCTGGAGAATTCGTCGTTTCTGGTCAGCAGCGCGCATCCCGATCCGTCGCTGCACGGCGCGGGCTTCGTGGCGCGGCTCAGCGGCTCTTCGGCGGAATTCTTGAGCATGTGGCAGATCATGTTGACCGGGCCGCAGCCGTTTGTCATGCGCGACAATCAGTTGCAGTTGATCTTCAAACCGATCTTGCCCGGTTGGTTGTTTAAGATCGATGGTACACTGACATTTAGATTTCTCGGTCACTGCACCGTCACCTATCACAACCCGTCGCGCCGGGACACGTTTGATGGCGACGTGCACATCCGCCGCAGCCGGCTGCACACCGCCGCGAATGAGGACCTTGAAATCGCCGACGGTCCGATCGGGGTGGCGTGGGCCGAAAAAGTGCGCGGCGGTGAAGTAACACGTATCGAGCTATATCTGGAGTAGCCGGCATGGAAGAGATCGAGTTCTCGGTTTTCGAGCACGGCGCGGAGGCCATCGCCAAATTGCGAGAGGTGTTGGCCGACTTTGAAACCCGGCAGCGTATTCGAGTGCGGCTGACCGTACTGCCCTTTGCAGGCGCGTGGGCTAAAGTCGTGCAGATGGCGTTGTACGGCGACGGGCCGGATGTCTCCGCGATTGGCACCTCGTGGCTGGGCGACTTTGTGCGCATGACGGCGCTGCGGCCGTTTAGTCCGTCGGAAATTCGCTCACTGGGCGGGGCCGCTGATTTTTTCGCCGCCAACTGGCGCAGTGCGCAGTTGGCCGATGAGACGCCGGGCACTGAACCGACGGTGTGGGCCGTGCCGTGGTTGGCCGATACGCGCATCAGCTGTTATCGGACCGATCTCTTTGAGCAAGCAGGCCTGTCAGCCGCCGAAGTGTTTCAATCGGCGCCGCAACTGGCCGCCGCACTGGCGCGCTTGCGTGACCACGGCGTCGCGCTGCCGCTGGCGATACCCACGCAGCGTTCGCGTTTAGCCCTGCACACTTTAGCCAGTTTCATCTGGGGCGCGGGCGGCGATTTTGTGGACGATCACAGCGGTGTACTGGTATTGGATCAACCGGCCGCGCTGGCCGGTATGCAACAGTATTTTCGACTGGGCCAGTTTCTCGCCGGGGCGGCGCGCGATTGCGGCGAAGTGCAATCGGATGCTTTGTTCCGCATGGGGCAGGCAGCCCTGACGTTTAGCGGTCACTGGCTCTTGCAAGATCAGGCTTTTGATCCACAGGTCAAATCGCACCTCGGCGTCGCGCCCATGGTGGGCGTGCCCTTTGTCGGCGGCTATCATCTGGCGATCTGGCAGTACAGCCGCAGAGTTGCGGCGGCGCTGAAGCTGGTGAATTTTCTGGCCGGTCGTCAGGCCCCGCTTGAACTGTATCCGGCCTTCGGCTTGCCCGCCCGCCGTGAAATCTTGCAAACATCCGCCGTGCTGCAAGCGCCGCCGTATGATGCCTATCTGCCGATGTTTGAACGCGGTCGATCATTCCCGGCCGGTCGCATGTGGGGGTTGATCGAAAAGAATCTGGTCGATATGATTCCGCTGATCTGGCAGGACGTGCTGGCGTCCAATAAAGCTGAACTTGACGCCATACTTGAGCAGCACATCGGCCCGTTGGCGGACCGGCTGCGGTTGACACTC
>JAUQXD010001059.1 GCA_030834835.1 Thermoflexales bacterium
GTCGCTCGCAGGCCGTTCACCAGTTCGGCGGCAGTCGGTCGAGGTTGATCGGGTGCGCCGTACATCGTCAGCAGCGTGAGGTCGTCGCCGCCTTCGTTGAGAAAATTCTTGAGCCAGCGAGCGCGAGCACTGACGATATGGGCGGCTAATGAGCCTGCCGAGCGCAGGTGTGGCGCGGCTTGCAGCGCCAGTTGTCCGGATGTAAGCGGCGACAGCGCCTCGATGAGGTGAGTTTGATAGTGTTCCCAGCCGGCGTAGATTTCGGCGAGAGTGTCGTGATGATCGGCCATGGTCCGCCTCCTGAGTGAGCTGGAGACAGTATAGCCAGAATGCGGCGGACTGGCAACCGGGGGAACAATGAGCAATGATCAATGTGCAATTTTCAATGAACAATGACGAGTGATCGATCACCGATTACTGATTACCGATCACTAATCACCGACTGATCACTCGTCCGATTGCCTCGTATAGTGGCTTCAGGCGATCATACATCTTGCGATAGACGGTGTGATACAGTTCGTCGTAGATCGCCTGCGCGGCTCGATCGGGTTCAAAGGTGTCGCGGAGGTGGGTCATCTCTTTTACGGCCGTCTCGAAATCCGGGTGCAGTTTCAGCCCAACCGTCGCATCGATGGCCGCGCCCAGCCCCGAGGCTTCATAGGTGTGCGGGCGCGACGTCGCCAGACCAAACAAATCCGCCGTCAACTGCATCGCCGCATCGCTCTGGCTGCCGCCGCCCGCCACGCGCAGTGAGGTGATCGGCACGCCGCTCCGCTGTGAGGTGCGTTCTGCCCCTTCGCGCAGCGCATAGCCCAGCCCTTCCAGGATGGCGCGATACACATGCGCGCGCGTGTGCACATCGCCGAAGCCGATGATGGCGCCCTTCGCTTCCGGCCCCGGCACTTTGATCCCCGGCGACCAGTACGGCTGCAACAGCAGGCCCTGCGATCCGGCGGGCACAGCGCGCACCAGTTCGTCGAACAACGCTTCCGGCTCGATGCCGCGCTCCTCGGCGATGCGCTGCTCGTGGTGGCCGAACTCCTGCTTGAACCAGTTCACCATCCAGTAGCCGCGATAAATCTGAATCTCCAGCGCGTACGCATCGGGCACAGCCGACGGGTACGGCGGGATCAACGGGATGACTTCGACATACTTGCGATGCGTGGTGTTGATGGTGGCGGTCGTGCCGTAACTTAAACAGCCGATCGATGGATCGAGCGCGCCCGAACCGATCACCTCGCAGGCCTTATCGGCAGCCGCGGCGATGAGCGGCAGGCCGATCGGAATGCCGGTGGCTTCTGCAGCCGATCGGCTGATCTGGCCCAACGGCTGCGCAGGCGCGATCAGATCGGGCAGCAGCGCGGGGTCCATCGGGATGGCCTGCCACTTCCAATCGGACTTTGACGCCCAGCGTTTGCGCTTGTAATCGAAGGGTAAGTAGCCTACCTGGCAACCGATCGAATCCACGTACTGATCGGTCAAGCGCTGGGTCAAGTAACCGGACAGCAGCAAATACTTGTGCGTCTTCGCCCAGATTTCAGGCTGATGCGTGCGCAGCCAATTGGCTTCCGCTTCGGCTTGCAAATAGGCTACCGTGCCGCTCATGCCCGATAAGGCGAAGGCCAGCCCCCACAGGCCGCCGACGGGTGTCAATCCCTCGGTGCGGCGTTGATCCAACCAGACCATCGCGGGCCGCAGTGGTTGGCCGGCTTTGTCGAGGTTGATCAACGTGCCGCGCTGCGTGGTCAGCGCCACGCCCGCGATAGCGTCTTTATGAACCCCCGGCATCAGCCACAGTTGCTGGCACGCCAGACAGACTGCGTCCCAGAATACTTCCGGGCGCTGTTCGGCCAGACCGGGCGCAGTCGAGAAATACGGCTCGATGGGCACGCGGCTTCTGGCAATCACATTGCCGCGCAGATCAAAGATCAACGCGCGCACGCTCTGCGTGCCGTTGTCGATGGCGAGAATCTGATCTTTTGGCATGGCGTCTCCCAAAGAATGATCCACGAAGTACACGAAGGAACACGAAGGTGCTCTATTTGACGAGCCGCTCCCATTCGAGCGTGCCGTCACTGCCGAAATTGATCAACAGCCCAACTCGTAAGCCAGTGGCTTTGAGGTAATTGAGTAACTGCGCCTCTTCACGACCGCTCAACTTATCCAGGGCTTTGAGTTCAACAATGATTTTGTCATAGCATACTGCATCAGCAACATAGTCCTTCTTGAGCCGCCGCTGTTTGTAGAAGATGGGCAGCGTCTTCTGCGGTTCGGTCGGAACGCCGCGATCGACGAGTTCGATTTCCAATGCTTCCTGATACACGGCTTCCAGAAAGCCAGATCCCAACTCGCGATGCACCTCAATTGCTGCTCCGATGATGGCATACACTTCATCTTTGTACAGTAACTTCACTTGAGTATCTGATTTCTTGGCAATGGCTGCGCTGCGGCTTTGGTTTTCCATGATTCCCTTTCGTGCTCCTTCGTGTCCTTAGTGGATCGAATAACTTTCCTTCCACAGGCGCTGATAGTTCATGGCTTCCACGTGCCAGCGTTCGTCATCCCAGCCCAGTTCCGGCTGCGCGATGGCGCGGATACGGTCCATCAACGGCAGACCGCCCTGCGGCGCGAGGATGCCTAGTCGCACGCGGCGCAGGAGCAGATCATCCAGATGCACCACGCCTTCTGAGCGGGCCGCCCAGCGGAGCTCGGCCCACCGGGCGGGCGATGTGCCGATCGGTTGCAGTTCGTCCGCCCGCGCCGCTTCGATCAAAGCGAGGGTATCCGCACCGTAGCGGCCAAACAACCGCGCCTGCGCGATCGGATCAAGTTGCTCGATCGGCGTGATGTCGATCGGATCGAGCACATGCTCTTTCGCGTTGAACCGGGGATGATCGGGCAGGCGCTTGCGCACCGCGCGCAAGGCATCGTGCGCCATCAGGCGGAAGGTGGTCAGTTTACCACCGGTGACGGTGAGCAGACCATGCTCATCCCACAACACGAACTCGCGCGACTCTTTGGACGGATTGATCTGGCCGGTGTTGACTACGGCGCGAATGCCCGACAGCGTGGCCTGCACATCATTTATGCCCAGATTCAAGGGCTTAAACGCATGCGACACCGCTTGCATCAGATACTCCACTTCGCCCAGGCTCAGACACGGATCGCTCTGCACGTCGCCGCCGTGATCGACATCGGTGGTGCCGACGAGGGTCACGCCCTCCCACGGGTACGCAAACACCGGGCGGCGATCGATCGGATGCAGAAAACTGATCGTTTGCGCCAACGGCAATTTATCGAGCGGAAAGAACAGGTGACTGCCGCGCAGCGGCCGTAACTGCGGTGCAGCCTCGACATACGCGCGCAAATGATCGGCCCACGCGCCCGTGGCGCTGATGACGACGGGCGCGCGCACTTCTTTCATCCGGCTGCCTACTTGATCGCGCAGTTGAATGCCGTGCACCTGTCCGGCCCGATCGCGCAGCAGCCCTTCCACGCAGGCGTAATTCAGGGCCGCGCTGCCGTTGTGCGCGCCCGCCCGCACCGCTTCGAGAATGACGCGCAACACCAATCGTGCGTCGTCAGTTTGCGCGTCGAAGTAGTGATAGCCGCCCGCCAGCTGATCGGTTGTGAGCGACGGACACAACTCGGCCACTTGCGCGGCGGAGTAGTGCGTGTGCGCCCAGCGCAGCGCCAGCAGATCGTACACCATCAGGCCCGCGCCGAAGACCCAGCCCGCCGGCCGGTCTCCGTGATAACTG
The DNA here is from genome assembly GCA_030834835.1 of Thermoflexales bacterium. Classification (GTDB taxonomy): domain Bacteria; phylum Chloroflexota; class Anaerolineae; order Fen-1058; family Fen-1058; genus JAGOBP01. The sequence continues at coordinate 3,762 of JAUQXD010001059.1, forward strand.
GCGATGAGATTGCCCAGCGGTTCGATGAGGCCGCGCCCTTCGCGCAGCAGTCGATCGCGTTCGTGCACCGATTCAATCGTCAGTTTGATCTGCGCATTGCTCAGGTAACGCAGCCCGCCGTGCACCAGCTTGCTCGATCGGCTGGACGTGCCCGAGGCAAAATCGTGACCTTCGACGAGCAGCGCTTTCAGTCCGGCGCGACTGGCCTCGCGCAAAATGCCCGCGCCCGTGATGCCGCCGCCGATCACAATCAAGTCCCAGTTTTGATCGAGATCGCTCCAGAGTCTATCGCGCCAGCCTTTGCTCCACATAGTGCCTCCAAAGTAAACAAGCAGGCAAGTAGATTGGTAGATTAGTAAATTGGTAGATTGGTGGATTAGTAAATTGGTAGATTGGTAGAGGTCTGCGCTCCGGTTCACCAGTTTCCTAATTTACCAATCTACTGATTCCTAATCTACTCCACTAACTTGCCCGGATTCAGAATTCGATCAGGATCTAAACTGGCGCGCACGCTGTCGATCATCTGCAACCCGATTGATCCTTTTTCAACCTTCAGGTACGTCGCGTGATCGATGCCCACGCCGTGCTGATGGCTGATCGTGCCGGCGTGTTCGAGAATGACTCTGCTGGCCGCGTCTTTCATCGCATGCCAGTGTGCGAGTGTTTCGTCGGGATCGGCGCTGCGCCGCCACAGGTATGTCGTGTAGATACTCGCGCCATCGACGTAGACGTGCGACAGGTGCGCGAAGACGTGTACGCGCTCGTTGAACTGTGCCAGTGCGTCACGAATCGGCGCCTGAATCAGTGGTGCGGTCGTCAGCACCTTTGACCACGGCAGCGCAGTCTCCAGCGTGTCGATGGCATAGCCGCGCTCCCACAGCGTGTTGCGCAGGTAGGGTGTGAGGAAGCGGCTCTTGCGCCAGATCTGGCCGATGGTCTGACCGGTGACCAGACCGCCGTGCTGACGCGAGATGGCGATGGCTGTTCGGTAAGCGAAGTCGGTGGCGGCCTTATCGCCGGTTACACCCAACACCAACAGGCTGCGCTCGTCGCCATACTTCAGCGCATTCAGACCGCGCCGGGCAAGGCCCAC
>JAUQXD010001060.1 GCA_030834835.1 Thermoflexales bacterium
GAGTGAGTGGCGCATGGTGTAGAATTGCCATCAATTCGGCCTCACCCCCGACCCCCTCTCCTGAGATCCGCTTTTGATCTCAGGAGAGGGGGAGGTTGGATACAGGAGCGATGGTGCGTAACAGAGTGCGTGAGTGGGCGGCAGTGCTGGCGGTGTTGATCATCGCGGCCGGACTGCGATTTTACCGGCTGGATGCGCAATCGTTCTGGAACGACGAAGGCAACAGCGCGCGCATTGCCGAGCGCTCGTTGACGTTGATCACTGAGGGCGCGGCGGGTGATATTCATCCGCCGCTCTATTATTATCTGTTGCACGTGTGGCGCGGCGTTTTCGGCGCAAGTGAGTTCGCGCTGCGATCACTCTCGGCGGCGCTGGGTGTGCTGCTGGTGTGGCTCACGTACCTCATCGCGAGGCAGGTCTTCGATCACGGGGTTGGCGTGGCTGCCGCTCTCATCGCGGCGATCAATCCGTTTCAAATCTACTACTCGCAAGAAGCGCGCATGTATCTGCTGCTGGCCGTCATCGGCGCGGCGGCGACGTGGGTGTTGCTTCGCCTACTGGTCAATTGGTCAACTGGTAAACGGGGATCAGGGATCGGGGATCAGGGATCAGGGCAAAGCCGCTGGTCATTTGTCATTGGTCATTTGTCATTGATCATTCTCTATGCCGCCGGTCTTTACACGCACTACGCTTTCCCCTTCATCATTGTCACGCACTTCGTTATTGTGTTGACGTGGGCCATCGTGACACGACGTTCGCTGCGAAGTCTACCGCCGTGGATTGGTATAACTGCCGGGGCTGGTGTGTTGTTCATTCCGTGGCTGCCCACGGCGATCCGACAGATCACCACGTGGCCGTCCAGCCGCATCACGCTCGATGCGGGATCGATGCTGCTAGATACCTTCCGACTGTACGTCCTCGGTTTGACGTTCCCCACGGCCGAAGCGATCACGGCGATTTTGATCAGCGGCTTCTTTTTGCTGGCGGGGCTGTGGAATCCGCACGGCTTTGACGAGCATCGCGCCGAAGACGTTGAGGTTCTGCCGCATTCGGTACGCGTGGGCGCGATCGGGTTGTGGTGGCTGATCCCCATCGCGTTGATTTTTGGCTTTGGCCTGTTCAAAGAATCGTACCTGAAATTTCTGCTGATCGGCTCGGCGGCGTTCTGTATCTTGGTGGCGCGCGGGCTCGTCACGGCCTTGGGCATCGCGCGCGGAGCTTTGAATATGCCACGCGAACTGGCCGGGCAGCCCGTGGCGATTTGGAGTTGGACGCTGGTCGTGGCATTCCTCGGCGCGCTGATCGCTGTGCCGACGGCGCAGTCACTCAACAACTACTATTTCGATTCGACCTACGCGCGCGATGATTATCGCGGCCTCGCGCAAATGATTAAGTCGCAGCAGCGTGCGGGCGACGCGGTGATTTTGGATTCGGCCAATCAATGGGAAGTATTCACCTACTACTATCCCGACGGCCCGAATGTGTATCCCTTGCCGCGCAGCCGCCCGCTCGATCAAGCCGCCATCGAAGCCGAATTGGCCGCTCTGGCGCAGCAGTATCAGCGCGTCTTCGTGTTGTACTGGGGCGACGCGGAAGCCGATCCGAACAAGGTGATCGAGTCATGGCTCGATGCGCATACCTACAAAGCGACGGAGCAGTGGATAGGCGCTGTGCGTTTTGCGGTGTATGCGATTCCAACGCAGCTGTCGAATCAGCCGCAGCAATTGAGCAAGGCACGATTTGGCGACCACATCACACTCGATGGGTTTACGCTGCCGACGGCCCGACTTGCGCCCGGCGACATTCTGCAACTCGATCTGTTCTGGCGTACCGATGCGAAGTTGAGTGAGCGTTACAAAGTCTTTGTGCACGTGCTGGACGCGAACGGCATGATCGCCGCGCAGACCGATCGCGAGCCGGGCGGCGGGCGGAACCTCACCACCAATTGGAACGTCAATGAGCCAATCGCCGATCGGTACGGCGTGCTGATTCCGGAAAACGCGGCGAACGGGATCTACTCGATCGAGGTCGGGTTATACGATTTCAACAACGTGCGTTTGAAGTTGGCCGATGGACTGGATACGTTGATCGTAGCGAAGATAGAAGTGACGAGTGAAAAGTGACGAGTGATGAGTAAACTGGAAGGCTTTGCGGCGTCTGGATGTTTACTGTTCACGGCGCTGGGCTGTGGGGTGTGTGCACTCTTCGCAGGCGGCGATATCGGCCCGGTTTCCGGGGACGAACGCGGCTTCTATTTGACGTTGAAATTGCTGATTGCGTTGGTGGCAGCCGGATTGGCGTTGGCAGCAGTCATTGTCGGATTGTTGGCGCTGCGTGCGAAGGATGCGCCGCCGCGCCGTCTGACGCGCGCTCAACTACTGCAGGCCTATCGAGATCAATCGCGCCGGAAGTGAGGTCACTCATGAAGCGCTTGTTTGCATTCTTCACGCTGCTATTGTTGGTCGGTTGCGCCGCCCCTGTGCCTGCGCCATCTCCCTCGCCCGTCGTCTCTCCATCGCTCACACCCGCCATCTCTCCGTCGCTCGTTCCCTCGGTCGCGCCAACCCTGATCCCCGATCAACCGATCCCTGATCCCCGGCTTCTCCCCGCCCTCGACACGACCATCGATCTGGGCACACGCGGCATGACGGATGACTGGCAATTGCAGCACGCCATCGCGGTGGACGAGCAGAATCAGCGGGTATATGTCAGCACATCTGTTTCTAAGATGGTCGTATTGGATGCTGAGACGTTGACGCAGATCGGTGAGATCGAGGCGGGTGGCTCGGTGGCGGTTCTGCCACAGCGCGACAAGTTATACATCGGTGTACCGGGCATGATCTATTACGACGGTGCGATGCCTAACGTCCCCGCCGAATTGCGCGTGTACGACGCCTCGACGCTGGCTTTTCGGCGCAGCGCCCTGTTCAGCGACACTTCGTCTCTGCCGCCGCTGGCCGTGCCCGATCCGCAGACTGATCGCGTGTACATTGTGCATCAGGGCGTGTACATTGCGGATGCGGATTCGCTGGAGATTACGGGCAATCTCAGTGGCACACTGCCGATGCCGGGCACTCAGGGCTATAGCCTGTTCGCCGTCGATGCCGTAATCGATCCGGCGCGACAGCGCCTGTTTGTCAGCCTGAATAATGGCGTGCCCGGTTCGAACAACGGCAACATCCTGTACGTGTACGATCTCACCCACGGTCAATTGATCAATCAAGATTACGAACGCAGCATCCTCAGTCTGGCAATCGACCTGACAACAGGCGCCGCCTTTGCGCCGCGCTCGCACATGGTTGGTGCGGCCGTCGTGAAGTATGATGCGCAGGGCGGCGCAGCGCGCCGCCTCGATGGCGTGAGCGGCAAAGTGAAGATCGATGTGGCTCATGATCGAATTTACAGCTTGAGTTCATATCCGCCGCGCTTCGTCGTGTTCGATCGCGATCTGAGCTATGGCGGTGAAGTGGCGATCGAGCAAAGCCCCAATGTCATTGATTTCGCCGTCGATAGTGAACGCGATCGGGTGTTGGTGTTGACCAGCGGCGGACGCTTGCAGGTGTGGCGCGGGCACGGTCGCGCGCGGCGCGATCAGCCGCAGTTGACCGCGCCAGCGCGCGGGGCCGTGCAGTGGATCGTGCCCTCGCCTGAATTTGAGCGCGATCGGCTGGTGATGGCCGCCTTTAGCGCGGATGAATATGGTTCGGGCATGGGCACGCTGTTCGTCAATCGCGATGATGGTCAAACGTGGCAAATGGTGGCGGGCCTACCTGCGACAAACACTGCGGCGGCACTGGTCTTCTCGCCGGACTTCGCCAACGATCGCACCCTGTTTGTTGGCCTTTCGGCCTACTACTACGGTGGCAGC
>JAUQXD010001061.1 GCA_030834835.1 Thermoflexales bacterium
CCAGCGCCCAGCGTGGCAGCAACGGCACCTGCCCGGCCATTTTGCAAAAATCCGCCAGACAGTACTGATAATCGTGGCCGTAACCGAAGAAATATCGATCGACGTTCTCAGGCGCGAGGCGCGGCATGAGCCAACTCGACTCGTCAAACCCCAGGCTGCGCGAATCATCCACCACCGACCAACCCGCGCGCGACATCAGGCCGCGGTCCAACCGGATCGCGCCGTTGGCCTCGTCGAGCGTGCGGGCTGTGCCGCGCAGATTGTCGCGCTCACCTTCATCGCCGTAACGCCATACCGCGCCAGTGCTCTGCACTTCGATCGAGAGCGTCGCGCGCGTGAAGCCGCGATCGGTGAGGCGATACTTCAGGCGCAGCTGATCGGTCGTGATCGTGATAACGTCACCGGCGTGTTCGACGGTGAATTCAGGCGCGGGCAGATCGCGATACCAGAACGCCTGGCTGGCGCGATCTTCAAATCGATCGGTGGGGCTGTATTCAAGGCGGATCAGGCGCGAGGTCAGAACAGTGAAGCGCGCGTGCGGTACGCGCACGATCGAGCCTACGTTGGCGATCGGGCGCAGCGACAATTGAAAGTGCTCAGGAATCATGCGGCGCTCACTCCAAGAAAAATGATCCACGAAGGCTCACGAATCTTCACCAATGTTTGTCCATTCGTGACCCTTCGTGTCTTTCGTGGATCAAATTATTGTGCGATTGGCGGGCTACTTCTTCACATTGACCCGCACGACGATGTGCGTGCCCTGCTCCACCGCGCTGGTCACTTCAAAGTCGGCGCCCATGGCGCGCGCGCGTTCCTGCATATTTTGCAGGCCGTGGCCGGAATATTGCTTGACGTTGAGCATGTCAAAACCGCGCCCGTCGTCCATCAACGAGAGCACCACCTGTGACCCGTCACGCCGCAAATTGATGACCACGTTGCGCGCGCGCGCATGCTTGGCGATATTGGCCAGCGCTTCCTGCGCGATGTGAAACAACCCGGCGGATTGATCGGGCGTGAGGTCGCTGTCGGCGCGCTCGTTGGTCTGCACTTCGACGTTGATGAAGGTGTTGGCCTTGAAGGCGCGCACCAGATCGATGAGTCCGGCCGATAAATTCTTGTTCTGAAAACGCTGCGGACGCAGATCGAGGATGTAGTTGCGGATGTCGCGGATCACGTCGTTGAGGCCGCCGATGGCGTCTTGCAGGCGCTTGCGCGCATCCGCCGGTTGTTCGTCAAACAGCAGCCCCACATATTCCAGGGTGAGGCCCACGGCATAGATCGACTGAATGATGCCGTCGTGCAAGTCCATCGCGATGCGCTCGCGCTCTTCCAGCACTGCCAATCGCTGCACTTGCTTGTAGAGGTTGGCATTCTCGATGGCGATGGCGGCCTGCGCGGCCAGCATGGTGATCAGGTGTTCGTCCTGATCGGAGAATTCATCCGCGCCGATTTTGTCCGTCAGATACAGGTTGCCCAGCAGCTTGCCCTTAAAGATGATGGGCACGCCCAGAAAACTGGTCATGTGCGGATGATGACCGGCGACGCCGCTCGAACGTGGATCATCTTCCAGTCGGCGCAGACGGATGGGCTTAGGCTCGCGCAGCAAGACGCCCAGCAAACCCTTGCCGACAGGCGCATGACCGGCCGCGCGCACTTCGTCCGGCGTCATGCCCGAGGTGACAAACTTGTCGAGGATGCCGCTGGGATTGGGCACGCCCAGCGCCGAGTATTTTGCGCCGACCAGTGTGCGCGCCAGATCGACGATGCGCTGCAAGACCCGATCGATCGCCAGTTCGGCGGTGATCGCCATCGACGCTTCGAGCAGCGCTTCTAATTGTGCGCTCAGGCGTCGTTCGTCTGCTTCACCTTTGAAGGTCGTCATAGTCTCATCACTCGGCCAAAAGTGCGAACGGCATTATAGCATACTCTCAGACCAATTTGCTTGAGAAGTCATCGCCACTCGTGATACAATCGCCTCATGTCGATAACTGTGCTTCGCTCCAGTGTGGCCCGACTGATCGGCCTGATCGTGATCGCGATCGGCTTAATCGGATGTGCATCCACCCCGATCGAATTGGCGCCGCCCGCAGGACCGCCGACCGCCACCGCCGCGATCGAGTCGGGCGCGCCGGTGCTGCCCACGCGCACGCCGATCGAGCCGACGCTGCCACCGCCCACGCTCACGCCGCGCCAACCGCCCACTACACCCACACCTACCGCTGAAGCGGCCGGGCAGTATTACAAGTCCGGCCTTCAGGCTTATGCGCGCAAAGATTACATGACGGCGTTGTTGGACTTTACGCAGGCTATTCAACTGGACAGGCGCAATGCGCTGCTGTACTGGAATCGCGCGCAGGTCTATCTGGCGCAGGGCGATCTGGACGGCGCGATTGCAGATTTCTCGACTGTGATCGAGCTCGATCCGGACAACATTGCCGCGTGGGTCAATCGGGGCGAGGCGCGCGCGGGCCGCGAGGAATATGCGCTGGCGTTGCTCGATCTGGATCACGCGATTTCGCTCAGCCCGAACGAACCGTCGGTCTATGTCAATCGCGGCCGCATCATGCAAGCCTCGGGCAACATCACCACCTCGATCGAGATCTTCAGCCGCGCGTTGGAAATCGATCCGAATTACGCGCCCGCCTATTACTATCGCGCGCTGGCCTATGTCGCCAATCGACCCGCCAGACAATTCGCGATCGATCGGCGCGTCATCGATGATCTCGGCGCAGTGATCGCTTTAGAGCCGGAGAATGTAGACGCCTACCTCGCCCGCGCCGATGCTTACATCGCAGGCAGCGATTTCGACGGGGCGCTGGCTGATCTGACGCGCGCCACGCTCGTCGATCCGGAAAACATCGAGGTGTATTTGAAGCGCGGGCAGTTGAATCAAATCCGTCGCGATTTCACGGCCGCGCTCGACGACTTCGACACGATCCTGAAACTTGAGCCGGAGTCGCTGGAGGCACTGATCGGGCGCGGGCAGATCTATTTTGATCAGGCGCAATACGATCGGGCCGTCACCAATTTCACCGCCGCGCTGCGGATCGATCCGCAATTCATCGACGGCTACGTTCAGCGCGCCCGCGCCTACGACAAGCAGTTCAAACGCGACCTCGCCGTCGCCGATCTGAAACGCGCACTCACGCTGGCCAAGAAACCGGAAGACAAAGCGACGATTCAGGCTGAGTTGGATAGACTGGCGAAGCAGTGAATCGACCGCGTGGTGCGGGGTGCGTGGTGCGTGATGAGGAGACGACCGTGAAACATGATGAATGGCTGGCCTCAGTGCCAGCGGAGATTACAGGTGATCCGTTGTGGCGCATGGAAGTGTATCGGTTGGCGTTGTTTGTCAGTGACATCGCGTGGCCCGACACGTGCAAGCTGATGCAGAATCACAGCACGTTGGGTTTGTCGGATCAGCTGTATCGCGCCACCGGATCGATCAGCGCCAACGTCGCCGAAGGCTACAGCCGGCAATCCGGCAAAGATCAAGCGCGCTTCTATGAATATGCGCTGGGTTCGGCGCACGAGTCACGCACGTGGTACTATCAAGGCAGGCACATCTTGACCGAAGGTGTGACACTGCATCGCATCAAGCTACTCACGTCAATCATCCGCCTGCTCATGACCATGATTCCCGCCGAGCGTGGTTACAAGTTGTCGGAGCCACGCGAATCTTATGAAGTGGACCTCACCGACCTACTCAACAACGTGCCGCTCGCGTAGTTGCTTTTCACGCACCACGCATTACGCAGCACGTTGATAGGACATCCCATGACCCAAAAAATCCTTCTTCTCGACGGACATTCACTGGCTTACCGCGCGTTCTACGGGCTGCCGTTGTATGACGCCAGCGGCAAGCCGCGCTTCTCCAATGGCCGCGGCGAATTCACCAATGCCATCTTCGGCTTCGCGTCGATGTTGTTCAAAGTCTGGACCGACGAAAAGCCCGACTACATCATGTGCGCTTTCGACAAAGGTCGCACCTTCCGCGATGATATGTTTACCGAGTACAAAGGCACACGCCAGAAAATGCCCGACGAACTCGCTGGGCAGATGCCCCGCATCGTGCAGTTGGTGGAAGCCTTTGGCATCCCGGCCATCACGGCGGAAGGCTACGAAGCCGACGATATCCTGGGCACGCTGTCCAAACGCGCCGCCGCCGATGGGCTTGACGCGCTGATCGTGACCGGCGACACCGACGCCTTTCAGTTGATCGAATCGCACGTTAAAGTGTTTACTTCAGGCCGCATGTGGAACGACACCGCCACATACGACGAAGCGGCCGTCAAAGAACGCTACGGGCTTGACCCGATTCAGCTGATCGATTACAAGGCGTTGAAAGGCGACACCAGCGACAATGTCCCCGGCGTCAAAGGCATCGGCGAGAAGACGGCGACCAGTTTGTTGCAGCAATTCGGCACTGTGGAGAACGTCTACGATCATCTCGACACGGTCACGCCCGCCCGCGCCAAAACCGCGCTGGAAGCTAATCGCGAGATGGCCTTCCTGAGCAAAGACCTCGTGACGATTCGCCTCAACGTCCCGATCGATCTGGCGTGGGAACAATGCGCCATTCACCAATACGATCGAGATCGCGTCATTGCGTTATTCGATGAGCTCGATTTCAAACAGCTGCGCAATCGCTTGCCACAAGGCGGCGTGTCCGCGGCCCCGATCGAAGCCGCACCCGATCAAGCCCCGGCGACGACTGAGGTCGCGCCTGCGGCGTCGCGGAAAACGGCGAAACCCAAGCAGATCTCGATGTTTGGTGAAGAAGAGGCGGCCGACACAAGTCCCAAACCAAACAAACCGACCTTCACCGCGACGACGATCGTGCAAGACGAGGCTGCACTGAAAGCCCTGGTCGCAGACTTGAAGGCCGCGCCAATCGTTGCCTTTGACACCGAGACGACTTCAACCGATCCGCTGTTGAGCAATCTGGTCGGCATTTCACTCAGCGTGCGTCAAGGCGAAGGGTACTACATTCCGGTGGGTCATGCGGAAGGTCAACAGTTGCCGATAGCCACCGTGCGATCGGCGTTGAAAGCGATCTTCGCCGATGAGTCCAAACCCAAAGTGGCACACAACGCCAAGTTCGATCTGGCCGTGCTGCACGAAGCCGGTCTGCCGATTCGCGGACTCACCTACGACACGATGTTGGGCGCATTCCTCATCGAGCCGGGCGGACACATCGGCTTGAAGAAACTCGCCGCCTCACAGCTGAGTCTCGAGATGACGGAGATCAGTGAGTTGATCGGCACAGGCAAGAAACAGATCAGCATGGATCAAGTCGCCATTGAAGACGCCGCACCGTACGCCGCCGCCGATGCCGACGTGACGCTGCGCTTGCTGAAATTGCAAGAGCCGCAGCTCAAAGAATTGGGCTTGCGTCAATTACTCGACACGATCGATATGCCGTTGGTGCCGGTGCTGCTGGATATGGAATTAGCGGGCGTCAAGATCGATGCACAATTCCTGGGCGATATGTCCGTGCGTCTGGACAAGCGGCTCAAAGAGATCGAAGCGCAAGTGTATGAGATGGTGGGGCGGCCGTTCAACCTCAACTCGCCCGCGCAACTGGGCGAAGTGTTATTCACACAGCTACAGCTCACCGCGCCGGGCGAACGCAAGACGTCCACCGGCAAGGTGTCCGTGGCAGCTGATGTGCTGGACTCGATGAAGGGCCTGCATCCCGTGATCGATCTGATCCTGGAGCAGCGGCAGTTATCGAAGTTAAAAGGCACATATCTGGATGCCCTGCCGAAGTTGATCAACCCCAAGACGGGGCGTGTGCACACGTCCTTCAATCAGACCGGCGCGGTTAGTGGCCGCATCGCGTCGCAAGACCCCAACTTGCAGAACATCCCCATTCGCAGCGAACTGGGCCGCGAGGTGCGCCGCGCCTTCATCGTCGAGCCGGGCAACGTCCTCATCGCCGCCGACTATTCGCAGGTGGAACTGCGCATCGCCGCGCACATCGCCAACGATCCGGGCCTGCGCGCCGCGTTTGCCGCCGGGCAGGACATTCACCGCGCCACCGCCGCCACCGTGCTGAATCTGCCGGTCGATCAGGTCACATCCGATCAACGCTCGTTCGCCAAGCGCGTGAACTTTGGTTTGTTGTACGGCATGGGCACGCAATCGCTGGCGCAGCAGGCGGGCATCTCGATGAAGGAAGCGCAGAAGTTTGTGGAGGCTTATTTTGCCGGCTTTCCCAGCATCCGCAAGTACATCGACGACACCAAGCGCCACGCGAAAGAGGACGGCTACGTGGAAACGCTGCTGGGGCGGCGGCGCTATTTCCCCATCCTGCGCACCGAAACGCGCGACGCGCGCACTAACGTGATGCAGCGCTCGGCTGAACGCGAAGCCATCAACCATCCCATTCAGGGCACAGCAGCCGACATCATCAAGATCGCGATGATCAACATCCACCGCGAGTTAGCGGCGCGCCAGCTCAAGGCCCGATTGATCCTGCAAGTCCACGACGAGTTGATCCTCGAAGCGCCGCAGGCTGAAGCAGCCGAAGTCGAACAACTGCTGAAAGAGTTGATGGAAGGCGCGTACCCACTCGATCCGCCGTTGAAGGTGGAAGTGGGCGTGGGCCAGAATTGGGACGAAGTGAAGTAGGACAACAGCCGATTGGCTTCAATAGATAAACGGCCGGACGCGCGCGTCCGGCCGTTTATCTATTGAAGCCAATCGGCTGTTGTCCTACTTCACTTCGTCCCAATTCTGGCCCA
>JAUQXD010001062.1 GCA_030834835.1 Thermoflexales bacterium
CGCGACTTTCTTGGTTTGCGTCGCCTGAATCCAACTGGATAGTTCCGCAATCAGATCGGACTGTTGTCGGCTGCCGAACACCATCACGTACAGGTGGCCTTGAGTGACTTCGGCGAGATGACTCCACTTAGCGTTGCGCTCTTCCGGCGTGCGATGCATGGTCATGCGTTCACATTCGATGAGCAGCCGTTCGCCAGTCGGACTAATCGACACGAGATCAGGATCGACTACTGAACCTGTCGCGGTGTGGATTTGATCAGGGAACAACTCGATCGATTGGAAGCCAAAGCGCAGCAGCAGGTTGCGCGCCAACAGATTCAGCGCCGTATGTTCGACGGTTTTGTGCCGCTTGACGAGGCGTCGAAAAGCTGTGTCATCAATCGCTTCGTCAAACAGGCGGCGGAACGCTTCGCACCCGCGCTCGGTCAACTGCAATGGCTTCGGTACGGCTGCGCTGTAGCCGGCGCTAACTTCTTCCATGAAACCTTGCTCGATCAGATCGACTAACAGGCGAGCGCCGCTGCCGGTTGGCTTGTCAGGGTTCGGTTCGTTCGTCAAACCCAGCACGTTGAGGCGTTCGATGATCTCAGAACGAAAGAAGGCGTCGCCCCGGCCCAGCAGTTGAATGGCCTCTCGCTGGCGGGCCTGGTTCTCAGGGGTGGTGTTCGCCTGCCAGAGTTGGAACCAATCAAGTGAAGTCGTCTGATTGGCCGTGCCGGGTTGGTCGCCACCGGACGCCACCAAAGTTGTATCGACAGTCTTGGCTGTTTGTGATTGCAGCTGCCGGACCATCGCCCGGCTGGCTTCCAGATCACTCCCCAACGTCGCTTTCTCAGCTGACAGGGTCTCGATGGTGCTACGCAATTCACCCACCCGATTCTTCAGCGTTACGATCTCTTTCAGTCGCTCAGTGAGGTCACGCAGCTGTTCCTCCCGTTGTTGAAGCACGACATCGCGCTGTCGAAGGGTCGCCTTCAAATCGTCCAACTGCCGCTGGTCTCGGCCAGCGCGCATTGCGCGATAATGAAAGAGATGCTCGGCCAGTTTGGACGTGAGCCAACGAGTGAGTTGATCATTCGGCATCGTGTTGACATCGGATACTGTCCACAACTCATCGAACTCGTTAGCCACCAGACGCTGAGCCATCTCCAACAACAAGCCCCGATTCCGGACAACTTGACTCTCGGCCTTGAGGCGCAGATCGTGTTCGGTGTCACGCGCCACATTGGCTTGCTTCAGCTGCACTCGAAATTGTTGAATGAGATTCTGATCCATTAGCGCACCTGCCCGTGTTGGGTCTCGATGGAACGACGGAGAGTCATCAGCGTGGCCACAGCAGTCTGATGTGCAGGCTCAATCGCCGCAAGGTTACTGGGGGATGGCGCTCCGATGGCAGTCAGCACTATGCTTGACCACAAGGCAACATCTTGAAGAGCGTTGGATGCAACTTCATGCAGACCGACGAACGTCGCTGGCACTTCGATCCGCCGCATCTCAGCATCAATCGCTTGCAGGTCACGCATGACCTGTTCAGCCTGCTGGGCCTGATCGTACAAGTTGCCGGGTTGGCTGGCCGGAGATTGGAACACAGGCAGCGGCGTCTCAGGCGACAGGTCGATATGTGAAGGCAAGGTCGTCGTTGGTACGAGTACAGAGGACGTAGACACCAGCTCCGCCGTGTTACTCAGGGTTGTGGTCATGGCCACTGAAGAAATTGGAGCGAGATGCTCCAGGCGTTCGACCACCTCGTCCAGGCGATGTAGCCAGGTGTCGGCAGCTGACAGATAACCTTTGATGACAAGCCGTTCGCGTGTCAATACGACAGGATGCCCATCTACGAGCGGGCTACCAGTCGCCCCAAGCAGGCCTATTAGTACGCCGACGCTAAGCAGCGCGACAGTGGCCCAGGTCAGCAGCGCCACCGGGTCAATCGTAATTTCGATAGGATGTTGTTTGTCGATCACGTTAGGTTCCTTTCCGAACGAGCCAGACATTCCGCGCCAGGCATCGATTGATTCGGGACTTATTCAGTGAAGCCGTTAGACAGATCGGTGAGACATTGAGGCCGCCGCTGGCTTGATTTGAAACGAGTATAAGCAAATCCACGATAGGTGGCTCAAAAAAGCTTTCAACAATCATTCAATTTCCATTCAAATTTCGAATGGAAAGCCGATTGATGGATTCGTCCAAGCGAAATTCGAGTCAATCGAACGGAGAAAGGCGGCAAGCAAACCTGAATTACAGGGGCATCTACCTGGGGCGGATCTGGAGCGGCACGCGAGGTTAGTTGGCGAAGGAGGTCAGCGATGATGTCTCTGCCGGCTACATGTTTGTCGGCAACGGATCAGGTGAATAGTGAAGCGAGGGCACAAGGTTTTGATCGAAATTGCTCTTGCGATCGGAGCATTTTTTCGCTATAATCTTGTTCACCAAATCTATCTGCAACAGTTACTGGTGAACAACAGCACGTCAGGTTAGCTGAAAACAGTGGCCTGACAGTCAAACGTATACGAAACAACTTTGTCACTCATAAACCCGACGATCCCAGATTAGAATCCAACTCTACTACTGAGTAAGCACCGTAGATCTTCAGGCTACGGTGTTTTTCTATACCTGAAGATCGCCGGTTCAACCCAAGCGGTGTTCAGGCGGTTTTCCGAATTGACCGCAGATCGTCAGGCCTGTTGTCCCTCGTCAAGGCCATTTCCGACTTCCCGGAGAACAAGCAGCTGGCAGTGACCTCGACCATAAACCCTCATCAACTATCAGCGCGATCGCAAAATGGGGCTGATGCATCAGGATGACACTGATATCAGGGGATTGAGGCAATACATATCCGCGTGCGCTGCCAGATCTCCGGAGCACTGCGTCTCACTGTCTTCAGCCCCGCAGGGCCAAAGTCGTCGTACCTGATGCATTGTATCTTCTGGTGCTACCATAGCACTATTTTACTGCCAAGGGTGCGCCCGACATTCGTCAGGGCGATTGCATAGACTGATCCCGTTCGATCTGTCGAGTCATGGTTGCGTTACCCCTCTGCCAAATCATTGAATAGTATCAGGTCAAGTGACGAATGTGTTCGACAATGACTGGCACGCTGCGATTGCCCTACCCGGTAGCCACAGGCTACGCCTTGTTTTTGAGATGACCTTACGTTACAATGCTCAGCAGTTTTAAGCCGATGTGTGCACGATCAGCCATTCATGCCCAACCCACGTGTGTCCAGCCTATTGCAACAATTGCGCGCGATCGCGTTCCTGAAAACGCTCGATCAGCCGACGCTCGAATCTTTGGCGCGCGACGCGCTCTGGCGCGAATACGCCACCGGTGAAGTCGTCTTTGTCGAAGGCGAATCGTCATCGGGGCTGTATGTCCTGCACACGGGCTGGCTCAAGGTGATGAAGACCTCCGCCGAGGGCCGCGAACAAGCGCTGCGCTTTATCGGGCCGGGCGAAACCTTCAACGAGATCGGTGTGTTTGCCGATCGCCCCAACCCGGCCACGGCCATCGCGCTGGAACCG
>JAUQXD010000108.1 GCA_030834835.1 Thermoflexales bacterium
CCGGACGGGGCGCTGGACTTCTTCCGGCGCGGTCAGCGAGGCATTGCTGCCGGGCGGCAGGCGGAACCGTTCGTAGGCGGCGCGATTGCCGGTAATGACGTGGCACATTTGATCGTGCGCAATCCACACGGCCGCCGGCACAGCGTCCATGATCGTTTGCAGCTCGGCCGCGCGTGCGCGATAGCGGCTTTCGCTCTCACGCAGGTCGTCTTCCGCCTGCTTGCGCTCGGTGATGTCTTCTTTGACCGCCACGTAATGCGTAATCTGGCCATGCTCGTCGGTGATGGGCGAGATGGACGCCAGTTCCCAGTAGAGCTCGCCGTTCTTTTTCTTGTTGTGAAACTCGCCGTGCCACGTACGGCCAGCGCTGATGGTCTGCCACAACTGACTGTATTCGGCCGGCTGCGTGTAGCCGGACTTCAACACACGCGGATTTTGACCGATGGCTTCTTCCAGTGTATAGCCCGTCAATTGCGAGAACCACGGATTGACGTACTGGATGCGGCCGGTCAGATCCGTAATCACGATCGAGACGGGGCTGTGCTCGACAGCCCGTGATAACTGGCGCAGCTGCTCTTCGGCCTGCTTGCGCTCGGTGATGTCGTGGCCGATGCCCAGCAGGCCCGTGATCTGCCCGGCCTCATCCCGCAGCGGGACTTTGGAGGTGAGCAGCCAGCGCCGCACGCCGTGGGCATCCACGAAGTCTTCTTCGATATTGAGCAGCGGTTTACCGGACTGCAACAAGGCCACATCGTCGGCATAGCCGCGCGCACCCGCTTCATTGGGGAACAACTCCAGATCGGTTTTTCCCAGCACGTCGGCTTCCGACGCGGCGCCGATGAGCTCTACATCCACGCGATTGGCGATGAGCTTGCGACCGGCGGCGTCCTTGATGTACACGCCATCCGGCAAATTGTCGATCAGCGTATGCAGCAGCCGGCGCTCGCGCTGCACGGCTTCTTCCGCCTGTTCGCGTTCGGCTGTCTCGGCGGCAAACGGCCGGAAGACCAGCAGGTAGAGCGCCGGCAGTGCCAGCCCGCTTAAAATGGCGGCGCCCAGCAGGGCTTTGACGAACGGCGGCAGCGTAGGCGGCAAGGCGTAGAAAACCGCCATCGCCAGCATCTCGGCGATAAAGATCAAGCCGATCACGCTGAGCAGCAGACGCCGCGGCGTGACGCGCCACGGCAGTCTGGCTGGCATGGTCGGGGAATCCGGCCCGGTTGTCATATTGGCTTCCTCCTCAGTGCCACGAACTGTCCTTGTGCCCGGTCGCGCACTGATCCGGATGGTTGGTGGACGTTAGCGTAGAGCGTCACCCAAATAGTATAGGCGGGATCACGCCCATAGGCGTTGCAATTCCATTGCAGCTCTATTGCCCTTGCATTGCAAGGCCAGAGCGGCCTCAGGGCAAGCTGTTAGGCGTGACCAGACTTACAGCCGGACTCGCCGGCCGACTGACGCGACCCGGTATTCGCTATGGTACAATAGCGCCGCGATATTCTACGTCTATGGAGACAACTATGCGGGTTTTGATCACGGGCGGGGCGGGCTTTTTAGGCTCGCATTTGTGCGATAAATTTCTGGCCGAGGGCCATTCGGTCATCGCCATGGACAACCTCATCACCGGCAGCACGCGCAACATCGAGCATCTGGCCGGGCGCGATGATTTCCTCTTTATCAAGCAGGATGTGACCAACTACATTTACATCGAAGGGCCGGTCGATGCAGTGCTGCATTTTGCGTCCCCGGCCAGCCCGATCGACTACATGAACCTCCCGATTCAAACGCTGAAGGTCGGCGCGTTGGGCACGCACAAGGTGCTTGGTTTAGCCAAAGCCAAAGGCGCGCGCTTCCTGCAAGCCTCCACCAGTGAAGTGTATGGCGATCCGCAGATCCATCCGCAGCCGGAAAGTTACTGGGGCCACGTCAACCCGATCGGGCCGCGCGGCGTCTACGATGAAGCGAAGCGCTTCGCCGAAGCGATGACCATGGCCTATCACCGCTATCACGGCGTCGATACCAAGATCGTCCGCATCTTCAACACCTACGGCCCACGCATGCGGCTGGAAGACGGGCGTGTCGTTCCGAACTTCATACCGCAAGCGCTGCGCGGCGAGCCGTTGACGGTCTTTGGCGACGGGTTGCAGACGCGCTCGTTCTGCTACTGCTCCGATCTGATCGACGGCATTTACAAACTGCTGATGAGTGACGAACACGAGCCGGTCAACATTGGCAACCCCACCGAACTGACCATCCGTGAATTCGCCGAGACGATCAATCGGTTGACGGGCAACACGGCGGGCATCGTGGTCCAGCCGGAGAAGCGCATCAAAGATGATCCGCAGACGCGCCGGCCCGACATCACCAAAGCCCACACGCTGCTGGGCTGGGAGCCGAAAGTCTCGCTGGAAGAAGGCCTGACGAAGACAATTGAGTATTTCAGGCACAGAATCTAGGGATCAGTAATCGGGGATCGGTCAAGTGGTCGTAAGCGCCTCATTTTCAACGCTGCGCCTTCCATCGACGATCATTGTCTTGACGGCAATGATCGTTGGTGCGTTTGGCATCAGCACCCTGCCCCTGTCCGTTCTCATCGTTACGGTCGGCGTGTTAACGATTGTGATCGGCGCGTTGATCGAGCCGGGTATCGGCCTGATCGTGACGCTGCTGGTCGGGCCGTGGGCGGCATGGATGAATGTGTACACTCCCGGCGTGCTGCCCATTGACCTGGGGCAGATCATGGTCGGTTTCACGCTGGCGGTGTGGGTGCTGCACGGCCTGGCGAAACGCGACCTGACTTTGCCGAAATCGCCGTTGTTGATTCCACTGCTGTTGTTTGTAGGCTGGGCGGCCATGACGATGCTGTGGGCACCCGATCTGTCATTCGGTCTGCCCGAGGTCATGAAGTGGATCGAGGTCGTCGCGCTGATGTGGTTCTCGATCGACCTTGCGCGACGGCGAAGCATCAAGTGGATCATCGTCGCCGTGCTGCTAACGATGATCATCCAGGCGCTGATCGGTATCTACGAAGCGCGTCTGCGCGGCGCGGGACCGCTCGGTTTTCAGTTGAGCGAAGGCGTTTATCGCGCCTACGGCACGTTTGAGCAGCCCAATCCGTTTGGCGGTTTCATCGGGATTGGCTTGACGATTGCAGTCGCGTTGGCGGCGTATTACGTACTGCGTACTGCGTACTGCGTAATCAATCGACACAAATTACGCATTACGCATTACGCATTAACCGTTGTTTGCGGCGCAACGGCTGTCCTGCTCGCCCTCGCGCTTTATCTCTCTTTCTCGCGTGGCGCGTGGTTGGGGGCGGCGGCCGCCGTCGGGGCGATGATTGTCTTTGCGCCGCGACGGTTGTGGATCGGGCTGGGGCTGGCGGGCGTAGCCGCGGTCGCGCTGATCGGCCTGTCGAGTGCGGGGCTACTCCCGGCGACGATCAGCGATCGGCTGGCCGACGCCACCGACCTGCTGAACATCCGCGATGTGCGCGGCGTACCCATCAACGATGCGAATTATGCGCTGATCGAGCGGCAGGCGCACTGGCAGGCGGCGCTGAACATGCTGAGCGATCGACCGTGGACGGGCGTGGGTTTCAGCAACTATCAGCCGCTGTATGAGCAATATCGCTTGCTGAACTGGCCGATGCCGCTGGGTCATGCGCACAACATCTATCTGAACTTCGCGGCCGAGACGGGCCTGCCGGGTCTGGTGGCGTATCTGGTGCTATGGGGCGCGGTGTTCGCCACTACGTTTCGCACCATTCGCCGCACTGACGGCCTTGAACGCGCGCTGGCGATCGGCCTGATGGGCACGTGGGTGCATCTCTCAACGCATATGCTGGTGGATAATCTCTACGTCAACAATACCCACCTGATCATCGGCGTGTTGTTTGGGTTGCTCGTCACGCTTAACCCATCACGCAGTACGCATTACTCATTACTCGTTATCGCGAAGCATCCCGTTGGGACTCATTAGCCAATCATGTCACGAATCATTACTTTCGCAAAACGCAATCGCAAAGAACTCAAGCGCTTCATCAAGTTCATGTTTGTGGGCAGCGTCGGCGCCGTCATCGATTTCGGCGCACTGAACATTCTGGCACACGTGCTCAATATTGACCTGCGCATCGCGGGCACGATCTCGTTTGCCATGGCCGTCACCAGCAATTTTCTATGGAATCGCTACTGGACGTATCCCGAATCACGGGCTTTTCCGGCGCTCCCGCAGTACCTGCAGTTCTTCGTCATCAACGCGATGGCGCTGGTCATCCGGCTGCCGATCTTGACGCTGCTGCCCGGGCCGATTGGCGGCCTGCTGGAATCGCTGGGGTTGAATGCCAACACCGCTGAAGTGCTGGGCAACAACGCGGCCTTAGCCGTCGCCGTAGGCATTGCGATGTTCTGGAATTTTTTCATCAATCGGTTCGTTACGTATCGACATATCAAGGTCGGGCAGTAGGGCACGCGCTATGTCTCGATTGATTACGCTCGCTAAAACCAACCGCAAGGAATTCAAACGCTTTGCCAAGTTTCTGGTCGTCGGTGCAACGGGCTTCATTGTCGATTTTGGCGTGTTCAACCTGCTGCTCCGCGCGCTGCAATTTCCGCCGATTCCAGCCCAGGCGATCTCATTCACTTCGGCGGCCACCAACAACTTCTTGTGGAATCGATACTGGACTTACCCTGACTCGCGTTCAAAACCGATCCTCAGACAGTTCACGCAGTTTTTTATCTTGAGCGTGATCGGACTGGTGGTTCGCACTCTGCTCTATAGCGTGTTCGACGATCCGGCGATCGCCATCGTGGATTCGATGCAATATGGACCGTTCGCCGGGCTGTTGAGCTTTGCCGTCAATACACTGCATCTCACGCTGAGCCAAATCGCCGCCAACGCTGCCTTAGCTGCCGCCGTCTTCATCATGCTGTTCTGGAATTTCTTCTCCAACCGCTTCATTACGTACGGGGATGTGAAACTGGGTCATTAGATGTTGGAGGTTAGAAGTTGGAGATTGGAGTGAGTCACCGCCCACGATCTAGCCTCCAACTTCCAATTTCCAATTTCCACTCTCCAATTTCCAATGCGCATCGGCATCGATTACACCTCAGCCGCCACTCAGGGCGCGGGCATTGGCCGCTACACGCGCGAGCTGATGCGCGCACTGTTGGCAATGCCCGCGCCGCATACCTACTCATTGTTCTACGCGCGCCGCCAGCGCATCGATCACTCTAATTTCCAACTTCCAACTTCCAATCTCCATCATCTGCCCTTCCACGACAAATGGCTGATGCGCCTGTGGCAGCGCTTCCGCCTGCCGATCCCGGTTGAACTCATCGTCGGCAAGGTCGATTTGTTCCACTCGCCGGATTTCACGCTGCCCCCCACCCTGCCCGGTGTGCCGACGCTGTTGACCGTGCACGATCTATCCTTTGTGCGCGATCCCGATTCGGCCTGGCCGAGCCTGCGCGCCTTCCTGAACAAGGCCGTGCCCCGATCGGTGCAGCGCGCCACGCATGTGCTGGCGGACTCGCTGGCGACGAAGAATGATCTGATCGAGTTATTCGGCACGCCTGCCGAGAAGATCACGGTGTTGTACAGCGGCGTCGAGGCGCGCTTCGCACCCGTGCGCGATCAAGTCGAGATCGATCGGGTGTGTGCGAAGTATCATCTGCCGAGGCCGTTTATTCTGTCCGTGGGCACGCTGCAACCACGTAAGAACTATGCGCGGTTGATCGAGGCGTTTGCGGAGTTGATCAAGCACCCTGAGCGAAGCCCCTCAGGGGCGAAGTCGAAGGATGCGAGTGTGGGCGATGGCGCGTCCTTCGACTCCACTTCGTTCCGCTCAGGACGCTTGACGTCCGATTACTATCTCGTCATCACTGGCGGCAAAGGCTGGATGTATGAGTCCATTTTTGAGCAAGTGAAATCACTCGGTCTGGAGAATCGCGTCCACTTTCCGGGCTTCGTGGACGATGCTGATTTGCCGACGTTGTATTCCGCCGCCAATCTCTTCGCCTACGTCTCGCTCTACGAAGGCTTTGGCTTGCCCTTGCTGGAAGCGATGGCCTGCGGCACACCCGTCATCGCGTCGAATGTCTCTTCACTGCCGGAAGTGGTGGGCGACGTGGGACTGCAAGTCGATCCGCGCGATGTGGCCGACGTCACGCGCGCACTGCGAACGATGATCGAGCAATCGGATGTGAGAGCGACCTCGATCGCCGCCGGGCTTGATCGGGCGCGAACGTTTACGTGGGAGAAGGCGGCGCGTGAACTGCTGGCGATCTACGATCACATCAGTGTGCCAAAGAAGAAAGATAGAAAGAATCCTGGTGAGAACAGAGGCTAGTTTTCTAAATCAATGCTTGGGCAGAAGGCAGGTTCGAATGCAGCGAGAAACCAAACTGATTTATGACAAAGAAGAACTAACGGGAACAGACTACTTCGAGTTTCTTCCTGGCAAATACCACGATCAATGCTGGTGTGACGGATCGGTATTTTTAGACGAGGAGACTTTCACATTACTAGAGCCAGCCTTCGCAATGAATATTCGGCACTACGATCATTATGCCTTCACAGAGGTAAGCAAGGATGAATGGCCGGGAGTTCTCAGCGCCCTAAGAGAATTGGGAGACCATCTCAACATCGCAACCCAAACTAATGACCTCGAGGGCCGACTCGGTATGATGTTTACAACGACAGAGTCTGACTTCAACCAGAATTTCGAGATAAACAAAAACAAATTGATCGATGTTGCAGACAGGTTGAGAGTCTGGATCATGGAAGCACTT
The DNA here is from genome assembly GCA_030834835.1 of Thermoflexales bacterium. Lineage (GTDB taxonomy): Bacteria > Chloroflexota > Anaerolineae > Fen-1058 > Fen-1058 > JAGOBP01. The sequence goes on from JAUQXD010000108.1 coordinate 6,792, forward strand.
GCCCAAAACGAATGTGTCACGATTCTAGGAATGTGATTGATCGGCTAGTGTCATCGCAGTTGTCTATTTGTTGGCTTGTCTACTTGTTTCCTTGTTTCCTCATCTACTTTAGTCCCGTGCTACAATCACATCATCCTCAACCAGGAGCGAAGCATGAGCAGCAGAATCCTCAACGTTCCGTACAAGACGCAGTGGGAGCCGGATGCCAATCAAAAGAAGACCGATTGCGGGCCGTGCTGTGTGGCGATGATCCTGGCCGGCATGGGTCAGCCCGTCGCTACCAACGATGTGGTCAATGCGGCCGGCGGTATGTCCGGCGACAGCGGCCTGCTGCAATGGGAAGTCGCCGCCAGAGCCGCTGCGTTTGGCCTGGACATGACGACCGGCAGCGGCTTCACGCTGGAGAACCTGAAGAGTTTTATCGACAACGGCCAGCCGCTCATTGCACTGGTGAAGTATGCGAACCTGCCAGACCGCGTAGACAAAAACTCGGTGAACGGGCACTACGTCGTCGTCGTCGGTTACGATGACGCACGCGGCGTGGCGTACATCAACGACCCCGATTATTTTTCTGGCACGACCGACGGCAGCCAGAAAGCCTATGCCTATGAAACGTGGCTGTCGGCGTGGCGCGGCGACAACGCCACCGATCAGACCTACAATTGCAGCGCGATTGTGCCGACGAAGCAAAACATTGTCGGCGGCACGGGCGTGGCGACGCAGCCGATCGATCAGCCGACCCGCGACGTGTTCGTGATCGCGCCGTTGGGCTTGCAACTTCGCGCGCAGCCCAGCGTCACCGTCGGCGCCCCGAACGGCGCGCTGTTCGGCCAGCACCTCACGGCGGTCGGCAGCGAAAGCGCCGCCGATGCTTCAGGCTACACCTGGCAGAAAGTGCGCACCGATGCGGGGGTGAGCGCCTTTGTCGCCGCCTCGCTCAAAGGCGAGCGCTATTTGACTGACACCAGGCCCGATGATCCCTTCACTGCCACCGTGCTCGACGTGCCCGCCGTGCGTAACGCCAATGGTCTGGCGATTCGCGATCAACCTAATCCCGCGCTGAACGCACTCTGCCGCGTACAGCCCGGCGAGCGCCTGACGGTCTATCGTCAACTGGAGAGCAATGGCCTGCCGTGGCTGTGGGCCAAAGCACCCAACGGTACCATCGGTTACGCGCGCGAATCAGACGCCGGCCAGGTGTTTGTGAGCCGCGACGTCCCGGTCGTGATCGATACGTCGAACTCCGGCGCGGTGTCGGGCGACATCTGGGTGACAGTCGCCAGCGGACTCTTCGTGCGGCAACAACCCGATCGGGATGCTCTGCTCGTCGATCCCGGTAAGCCGGGCGTCAGCATCGGCGCGCATCTCACTATCATCGGACCGAGCAAAGCCGTCGCCAACGATGTGTGGCAGCAGATCAAGACCGACGATGGTCGCCAGGGTTGGGTGGCAGTCAAGATCGATGGCGTCGAATCAGTCACGCCTGTTAAGTCCACCGGCGAAGTCTGGATCAGCACGGACGGCGGATTGTTCCTGCGCCCGCAGCCCGATAAGAATTCGGGCACGGTGGTGAAAGACCCCCTGCCCAAAGGCACGCACTTAAACGTGCTGGGGCCAAAGCAGGGGCCGGATGCGCTCAACCTGACCTGGCAGCCCGTGAAAACCGACGATGGCCGCCAGGGTTGGGTGGCGGTGCTGAGCGGCACCGAAGCACTTGTCTCCACCAGCGCTCCGATTCAAATTCCGCCCGTGAGCATTGTGCCGTGGGGCAAGTGTCTGGCGGGGCTGGGCATGGGCAATCCACAACCGCTGTCGCCGATTGAGTTGGGCGTGATTCGCAAGGCCAATCTGGAAGCATTCAAGATGCTGACGCTGCCCGATCCCGGCGAGAACAAGACGCTGATCAGACAGCTGCAACAGATCAATCCGAATATGTTCATCGTGGCGCGCCTGTTCTTCAAGCCCGACGTGGATAACAGGCGGCCGTTTTCGCCACAGGAGTTTGTCAAAGTGATTGAGGGGGGCATGACCGCGTGTTTTGAAGCGGGCGTGCGCTACTTCGAAGTCCACAACGAACCGAATCTCCCCGACGAAGGCGACACCTGGAATTGGAACGGCGGCGCGGGGTTCGGCCAATGGTTGACGCAAGTGCTGGGCATTCTTCGCGGCAAATTCCCGGGCGTGAAGTTGGGCTATCCGGGCCTGTCGCCCAACGACGCGATGCGGTCGTTCATCGACGGCTCGACCGGTGCCATCGCGCAGTGCGATTGGATCGCCGCGCATAGCTACTGGCAGCATCCCACGCAGCCGCCCTTCCCGATGAATGCCGAAAACTCCGGCCTGAAGTGGCGCGTATTCCGCACTCTGTTTCCCGACAAGTTGATCATGGTCACGGAGTTCAGCAACAATCGGGCGCAATTCAACAACGTGCCCACCACCGACGAAGACAAAGGCCGGCAGTATGTGGACTACTACAAACTGCTGCGCAATGAGCCTAACGTCGGCGCGGCCTTTGCCTTTGCCCTGACCTGGCCCGGCCAGGACATCAACCGCGAAGGCTGGGTGTTCAAGGGCGGTGAAACGAAGATCGCGGGGATTGTGGGGGCGAGAGCGTAACGAGTGACGAGTGATGAGTGAATGGTAATCGGTCAATTGGTAATCAGTCAATTGGTAACTGGTTGACCGATTACGAGTTATCGCTTGACCATTTACCAATTACCGATCGACCAGTTGACCAAGAAGGAGGGACGGAGTGAAAGATTCGGCCCTCCGTTTGCGTTGTGCGACGAAAGACCTGACAGGTGGGCGAACGGCGGCTTGCACGATCAAGATCAACTCGCCCACCTGTCAGGTCTCAAACCAATCCGCAATCGACTTCCGCATTATGCACTAAGCATTGAGCATTGTGCATTGCATTACGCCATCGGCAGCACGTGCGACGGTCGTCTGGGGAACAGCGTCTCCAACACCGGCTCGAATTCCGGTTCAACTCCGCAGTCGGGGAACATGTAGCGCAGATCGCTCAACGATCGCCGCCCGAACAACAGTTGATTGAACGTGTACGGCGGAAACATCACGTTGTCGTGATCATCGGGCGTCCACGGTTCCGATCGGATCTTGCCCGCCTCCACGATCAACTTGAAGCCGCGCACGCATTCACTCACCTTCATTTCGCCGCCGTAGCCCGCCAGACTCGATCGGGCCAATCTCGCTTCCAAAACCGGTGCGATGGTGTTGATGAACCTGGGCACATCGGGCACGCGCACATACCACGCATAGGACGGCGTAATCTTGTGGAATAGCTCAGGCGCGGCTTCAAAGACCGGATGCTGCTCCCCCAACTCAAAGTGCAACGTCGGCAACGGCTTCTCGTGCGCAGCCGCGACGAGCTCAGCCTCTGATTTCAGCCAACGCAGCGCAGCCGGCAGCAACGCGCGCAGCGATTGTCCTTCGATTACCGCGAATATCCGCACCGGGAACATGCCGCGCCACGACAGCGTGCGCGAAGTTCGGATCACCCCCACGGCGTGACCGTCACTCGTCTCGATGATGTGCAAGGCGTGATAGCCCGCCGATTGTGGTGCGACCTCGAATGCGATACGCGTCCATTCCGCCGCCGATCGCGGACACGCGACCGACGATCGAGCACAATCCCGATCGTACAACTCCATTACCAAAGGCAGATCGTCCGGTGTCGCCAACCGGAAACGATAGGCCTCGGTCTCGTCGGCCTGCAGCGGCGAGACCAAGGACGGATACACGCAGCGGCCGCCATCCAGATCGATCGCATATTCATAGCCGAACTGGCGGTAATACCACGGAATACCGGTGATGCCTTGCGCCAGTTGACCTTCGGCGTCGCCTTTGGCGTGAAACACGTCGAACTGCGCGCGGATCAGCCCGCGCCGCCGATAAGCCGGATCGGTCCCCACGGCCTCGGGGCGGCCTACCAGAAACGGCACGCCGTCATACGTCCACGTCTGTGGGATCGAGCACATCGACGAGACGATGTGCCCCGTGCGCGTGTCTTCGACGATCGTCACATTACCCGGCCCGCAGGTGGGATGAGTGGGCGAGGTAAACTCGCGCGTCCACTGCGCGATGTACGGGTTGAACTTGCCGTCGTCGCCGTGAATGCGCCCGTTAAACTGCGCCAGCGGCTCGATGTCGTCGAGCGTGGCGAAACGCAAGATCAGGTTGTCGTCCAGGTTATAGACCGTTGTCGTGTTGGATCGTTCAAGCAGCATGGCTTTCTCCGTTGATGAGAACCCGTAACGAGCAAAGTCGACGAGTGCCCATTACACTTTGCGCAGTATTTTCTGATACACCAACGATCGCAGAATGATTGACATGCCGGCTTTCAGATACAGCCGCTCTGCGCCAGTCAGGCTGGTGCCATCTACGCCCAGCCCCACTTTGTGTCGTCCCCGCCGGTAAAACTCGCCGAAGCCGTGCAGCAACAGCGCCAATCCCAGGCCGCGCCGTCGCCAGGCCGGCCGCACGGCCAGGTAACGGACGTGTCCCTCGTCTTCCTGGCCGGGGCGCCGCCAGCGGCTCAGGATCAAGCCCGCGATCTCATGGCCCTCAACCGCGAGAAACCAGTATGGCACATCCTCGTCATCAGCGCGATCGATAAAATAGTGACGCCACTTATCGTAGGTCAGCCTGGTATGCCCCCACTCATCGGCCATGGCCTCTTCCCAGGCTTCATACAAAGCGCGATCATCTTCGCCCAGGCGAAAGGCTCGAATCACGATCTCGGCGGGGACAGCCGGTTCCGGCGGAGGCTGCGTCATCTCGATTTGCAGGCGCAGCCACGTGCGGATGTGGCAATAGCCAGACTGCTCGATCCGCTGGCGCAGAGCGGTGCTCTGTTCGTAAACCCAGCCATGCTCCATGGTGACCGGCACAGCCTGCGGCGCATGTGCCAGGGCTTGCCGGGCGCGCTCGTCGAGGCACTGCAACAGATATTCGCCCAGGCCGGTCTCGACCAAATCAGGGCGCACCCACGAGGTTACTTCATAAGGATCGGGCGGCGTTTCTTCGTAGAAATCCGCATAGCCTGCCACGTGCCCGTTGGCGTCGAGCACCAGCCACGCATCAGTGTCGAGGTGAAAGTCGTCATCCCCCCACTGCCGATTGATCGACTCAAACGAGTAGTTGCGCAGGCCAATCTCGGCTTGCGAACAGGCATTCATCAAGTCCAGCACGCCCATCAGATCAGAAGCCGTGGGACGTCGGACGGAAAAACCATCAGGCAATTTGTTCATGATTAACCCTTTCACAGTGACCGCGTGAAGCGATTCCTCAGGCTTCGCGCAACATTTTCCGATAGCGCAACGTCTCCGCCGCCACATGCATCCCGGCGCGCAGGTACAACCGATCGGCCCCGGTATAACTCGTGGCATCGACGCCGAGGCCCGCGCCTTTATAGCCGCGCCGCTGCATCTCGCCGAAGGCCGCGTGCAGCAGGGCCAGCGCGATGCCGCGCTTGCGCCACGCGCGCCGCACCGCCAGATAGCGCACCGTGCAGTGGCCGGGCTGACCCGCGCGCGTCCAGCGGCACAACGCGTACCCGACGATGGTGTCGCCCTCGACGGCCAGAAACCACGAACCGGGATCGAAGTCGGGTTCGGCTTCGATGAAGTAGTAGCACCACTTATCGAAAGGCAGCGGATCTTCCTGTCCCCACTCGTCGGCTTGCGCCTCCGCGAACGCGTCGTACACGGCGCGCTCCTCTTCACCGCGCCGAAACGATCGGATGGTGATACCGTCCGCCAGTTGTGGTTCAGGCAACGTGCCGTTGAAATCGATCTGCATGCGATGGAATACCCGCTGACGGTGATAGCCGAACTTCTCCAATCGACGCTGCAAACCGACGTTGGTCGAATAGATGTAAACGTGTTCGATCGAGACCGGCACGCCCGCCGGAGCCGACGTCATCGGCTGCGCGGCGCGTTCGTCGATCCACTGCAACAGCGCTTCGCCCACACCGCTGTCGGCGAAGTCGGGATGCGTCCACGTGTCGATGTCATACGGCGTCGGCGGCGCCTCAGTCATAAACTGGGCAAAGCCAACCAGTCGCCCGTCAGGC
>JAUQXD010001063.1 GCA_030834835.1 Thermoflexales bacterium
CTTTGTTCGCCAGCGACGGGCGTAACTGGCCTGTAATCGCGGCGAGTTGGATCGAAATGTCTTCCAGTTGGCCCAGGCTGCCGGCGGGCTTGGTCAGCTGTGCCTGTCGCGCGCGAGCCTGCTCTTGAACAGCGGTAAACAGCGGGGGAATCGAGGGAAGCGTTAGCATGATAACCTTTCTTTCACCATAGGATTTTGATCACAGCCCCCGCTTGATCAACGTGGCGGCCTGTGGGCCGCTGTTGTGCGTTGCCAGAATAATCTGCGCTTCCTCCCCGGTACAACCCAACAACAGCTTGATCTCCGCATCACGCCCGATCAGATCGACCGTGCACACGATGGCCGTCAACGCGCGATCGGGCAACGACCCAAGCCACACATCGATGCCGTCGCCATCGGCCGCCGTCGTCCCATCAAGGTAGCCGTAATCCAGCGGATAGATGAACTCAGGATAACGCGGATGCGGTGTGCCACGCGGCCGATCGATCACGATCCGCGATTCGGCCACCAACCGATCGAGCGTCTGCCAAAATCTCGCATCCTGAGCGGAGTGCAGCGAAGTCGAAGGACGTGACATCATAATCGCGAATTCCACAACGGCTCGGTCACGTCGCGCTGCTTGTTCTCATAGCGCGGCATCACAAACAGCAGATCAGACAGGCGATTGAGATACGCGGCCACACCCGCCCCGATCGGTTCTGCGCGCGCCAGCGTGGCGACGGCGCGTTCGGCACGGCGGCAGATCGTGCGCGCCACGTGCAGCTGCGCCGCCCCGATCGAGCCGCCCGGCAAGATGAAATTTTGCAACGGCCCGACGATGGCGTTGAACTCGTCGATCCATGCTTCCAGTTGATCGATGTGGCGTTCTTCGATCTGCGGCAGTGGGAACTTTACTTTGTCGGCTTCGAGGAAGGCCAGATCGGAACCCAGATGAAACAGTTCATTTTGAATGATCGGCAAAATCTCAGTCAGACGCGGCGACAGATCGAGTGCCAGTGCCAGCCCGATGGCCGAATTCAATTCATCGACTGTGCCGTAGGCGTTGACGCGCGCCGAATCTTTGGGCACGCGCTGGCCGCCGCCCAGCGCGGTTGTGCCGTCGTCGCCTTTACGTGTGTAGAGTTTAGTGAGTCGAGGCATAGTCTTGAGTCAACTCCGCTAAGATTTCTCGCCAGTGGGTAAACAACAACCAGTGTCCCTCGCCGGGGAAATAGCGCACCGTGCTGTTGGGCAAGGTCTGCGCCATATAGCGCGCCATGCCGATCGGCGTACTCGTGTCGCAATCGCCATGCCAGATGCGAATGGGAAAAGTGATGTCCTGCAAGCGAAACCCCCACGGTCGTCCCACAATGACGACTTCGTGCGCGAAGCCGCGCACACCCTGCCGCGTTGCTTCGAGATAATTGCGTTTCAGCATCGCCGTCATCTCCGGGCGCTGAATGACGACCTGATCGGACGCGTCAGAGATACCGGTGTACGACTTGAAAAACTTCTCAGGATTACGCTGCGGATTCTTGGTCAACCACAGCACCGCATATAACAACCACGGCGCATGCACTGCCGCCCAGTAACCTAAACGACGCTGGCGCGCAATACCGTCCAGCGCGCCCGGTGCATCGGCCGGGCCACCGCTGCTGACCATCATCGCTTCCGTCAAGCGCTGCGGAATTTTGAGCGCGCAGGCGGCCACATACGGCCCGCCGCCAGAGATGCCGACTATCGCAAAACGATTGATCTTGAACGCGTCCATGACTTCGCTTACATCATCGGCCCAATCGAGCAGCGTGCGATTGGGCTTAAAGTCCGACAGGCCGAAGCCGGGCCGATCGATCACGATCAAGCGCACACCCATCTCGCGCGTGATCGGCTCATCGGGATGCAGCAGGCGCGAACTGGGCGTGCCTTGAAAAAAGAGCACAGGCTTACCGTTCAGATCGCCATATTCGGCATAGCCCACTTGTCGGCCATCACGCAAACGTACGGTTGAATCGCTCATCGATCGTCGGCCATGATCCAAGGCCCTCCGTTCGTAGGATGCTCGTACACGCTGATGCTTAGTCCATAAACGGGGCTTAAGCGTTCGGCCGTCAGCACCTCGGGTGGCGTGCCCAACGCGGCGACGGTGCCGTTGGACAGCAGCGCGACCCGATCGGCATACAGGGCCGCCAGATTCAGATCGTGCAGTGCGATCAAGACCGCAAAGCCTTCGCTCTTCGCCAGATCGCGCACCAACGATAACACACCGGCTTGATGCTTTAGATCGAGGTGCGCGGTGGGTTCGTCTAACAATAGTGTCTTCGCCGATTGGGCCAGTGCTCGCGCGATCAATACGCGCTGTTGCTCGCCGCCCGATAGTTCGCCGATGCGGCGCGCGGCCAATTCGGTGACGCACGTGCGCGCCATTGCGTAAGCGGCGATGTCCCGATCGGCGTCGGTCTCGCGGCCCAGCCAGCCCAGATACGGCGTGCGACCCATCAGCACCGCATCGAGCACCGTGAAGGCTTCCGGCAGATGCACGGCCTGCGGGACCACGGCCACCGATCGGGCGCGGTGATCGATCGGGAGTTGCAGCAGATCGCGATCGTCGATCAGCACACGCCCGCCCGTAATCGGCACGCTGCCGCCGATCGCTTTGATCAGCGTCGATTTACCCACGCCGTTCGGGCCGATCAGCGCGACGATTTCGCCCGACTGCACATCTAACGAGATGTCGTGCAGAATGGTGCGCGCGTTGTAGCGAATGGTGATCGATTGAAGTGATAGCATAAGCGTGCTGCGTATTACGTGGTGCGTAAGACACGAAACACGCACCACGTAACACGTTTACCAGAATACTTGTTGTTTCGCCCGTCTCAACAGCCACACAAAAAACGGTGCGCCGATGAGGGCCGTGATAACGCCCAGCGGCAGCTCTTGCGGCGCCAGCGCCGTGCGCGCGATGATGTCGGCCAGTAGCAGACCCGCCGCGCCGCCGATGATGGACAGCGGCATCAGGCGGCGATAGTCGCCGCCCCATAATAAGCGCACCAGATGCGGCACGGCCAATCCCACAAACCCGATGATGCCGGAGAACGCCACCGCGGCCGCCGTGGTCAACGAGGCTGCGACGATGACGATGCGCTTGACGCGATCGACGTTGAGGCCCAACTGCCGCGCCTGATCATCGCCGAATTGCAGCACGTTGAGCGGCCGACCCACGAGCAGCAGCACGCCCAGCCCGATGATGATCTCCGGCAGCACGGCCACCACCGGCGACCAGCCGCCCAGCGCAAAGCCGCCCAGCATCCAGTTGATGGCGCGGCGCAGTTCGCCTTGCGAGCGCAGCATCAGGAACGTGCTGAGCGAGGTCATGAACGCACCGACTGCCACGCCCGCCAACAACAGCGTGGAGATGGGTGTGGTGCGGCCCACGCGCGCCAACGAATAAACCAACAGCGCCGTCAATAACGCGCCGATGAACGCGGCGATGGGCACGGCGAAAAACGTCAGCGCCGTGGACGGCCACTGGATCGCCATCGCGCTGACGGCGCCCAGCCCCGCGCCCGATGCAATACCCAGCAAATACGGGTCGGCCAGTGGATTGCGAAACAAGCCTTGATAAGCCGCGCCGCTACCCGATAACGCCGCGCCCGTCAACGCGACCAGCACAGTGCGCGGCAAGCGAATGTCAAACAGGATCGTCGTGAACGTGTCGGGTACGTTAGCGGATAGAGGCAGCACGCGCGAGAGCAACAACCGCGCCACATCCAACGGCGGAATCGCCACCGCCCCGATCGCCGCACTCAGCAACAGGGCCGCGATCAACGCGCCGAAGCACCAGAGATACGGGGACAGAGAGACAGAGAGACGGCGAGACGGCGAGAGTTTTTCTCTCGGTCGCTCACTCCCTCCGTCCCTCTGTCTCTCATTCATCAGCGTGCCTACTTGAAGAGCTCAGGATGGAACAACTTCGCAAAGGCTTCCAGGCCGTCGATCAAACGCGGACCGGGCCGGCTGGCGAGGTTGTCATCGAAGGTATACACCGCGCCGTTCTTCACGGCCGAGAGTTTATCCCAGCCCGCGCGCTGCGCGATCGATTCGGCAGTGACGCCGTAAGCCGAATCGCCCAGCACAATCATATCAGGATTCACTTTGACCAGTTCTTCCGAACTGATCTGCGCAAATTGATCTTTCAACGCCTGCCCGATGTTATAGCCGCCCGCCAGATCGATCAACTTGTCGATGAAGGTGCCGGGGCCGGTCGTGTACGGTTTGGTCGGATCGGTCGCATCGATTTCGTAGAAGACGGTCGGTTTCTTCGACGAGGTTGCCACTTTTTCGATCACGGCCTGGTACCGCGCCTCGATCGACTGGCTCACCTGCTCGGCTTCGGCGGTGCGGCCCGCCAGCTGGCCGACGATCTTGAGGTTCTCTGACAGGCCCGCAAAATCCAGCGGATTCGCCAGCCAGTACACGGTCAGCCCCAGATCTTCCAGCGTCTTCACCTGCTCCGGCGCGTTGATTTCAGCCGCCAGGATCAGATCGGGCTTCAGGGCGACGATGGCCTCGGTGTTGAGTTTGCCAAAGGCCGAGCCGATGTTCTCGATCGCCTTCGCTTCGGCCGGAAAGTCCGAGAGATCATCGCGGCCGATCAATTGCGCGCCCGCGCCCACGGCAAACAACAATTCGGTGTTGGATGGCGCGATCGAGATGATGCGCTGCGCGGGTTTGGCTAACTTCACTTCGCGCTTCAGCCCATCGATCAGCGTGATCGATTCATCGGTCGGGGCGGTTGTGGGGGCGACGGTCGGTTCGGCAGTGGGTGCGGGCGCTGTCGTCGGTTCGACCTTCGGCGCAGTCGTTGACGCGGGTGCGGCGGTCGGCGCGGCTGAAGGCGCGCAGGCGCTCAGCAGCACGGCGAGTGTGATGAGAGTTAAAGCGAATTTGCGAAACATCTTAGTCTTCTCCTGAAGTCACGCCATCGATTACAAATCGACGGCTAATGGTGGAAAGCCCGCGTTGCGGGCTTGATGACTGATAGCCGTCGGCTTGAGCCGATGGCCTGGGTCGATCAACAACAAAAACGCCCCCGATCGCGTGATCGGGGGCTAAGTGGTTAAGGCTGTAAACATCAAGCCAGCGTGCCACCCCCTTTCGGCGAGGATTGTGGTCAACGCGATTCAGGCGGGCGACCTGGCTTGTTAGTGAGATAGTGACCTAGTTCTTTAGTGCGGTAGTTGATGGAAACTCAGTCAACTAATGCACTATCCAACTATCGCACTATCGCACTTCCTTACAGTTGCGCGACAGCGCCGGACTCTGTTCGTTTTTCGAACACCACCGGCTTCGCCGTTTCCGCTTCGACCATCCGGGGTCGAAGCACCTGCATCGCTATTCAGTTGTTAAAGCTTGCAAAACTGCTCTGCGGCGCGGACTATAACGCAGACACTCTGCGCTGTCAAGCCGCTCCACCCTCATCCTAACCTTCTCCCTACAAGGGAGAAGGGAGACTGCTCCCTCGCCCTGTCAGGGAGAGGGCCGGGGTGAGGGTTAGTGTCTACTTTGTCAACTCACTCGTGCAGTTGGGGCAGCGCGTCGCCTTGATGGCGATCGACGTGAAGCAATACGGGCAATCCTTCGTCGTCGGGTCGGCCGGGGCGGGCTTCTTCTTCATGGCATTCATCGACTTCACCACCAGGAACATGGCCAGGGCCACGATCAGGAAGGTGATGATGGCGTTGATGAAGACGCCGATGTTGATGGTTGCCACGCCGGCATCTTGTGCCGCTTTCAACGTGGCGAACGTGCCGCCTTTGAGCGGAATAAACCAGTTAGTGAAGTCGATGCCGCCCGTCAACAGCGAGATGAGGGGCATGACGATGTCCTTGACGAACGAGGACACGATCGCCCCGAACGCCCCGCCGATGATCACGGCCACGGCCAGATCGATCACGTTACCGCGCGCGATGAAGTCTCGAAATTCCTTCAACATGATGGGCCTCCGAATGGGATTGGTTGCTGCGGAAGTAGTATAGCATCGAAGGCGGGGAATGGTGAAAGGCGAGCGCCTTGACCCCCATCCCAGCTTTCCCCCGTCGAACAAAAAGCAGAAGCGTTCGACAGGGGAGGAGTCACGTTCCCTCCCCTGTTCGGATGTTTTCCCGAACGGGGGAGGTTAGGTGGGGGTTGTTTGACCCGCGCCTTCATTCTCGCTACGTCGCGCGAGGACAAAGCGGCTTGAAGTAGATAGACGCACCATCTTTGAAAATGATTTACAAAGTGGTTTACACTCGACAAAAACGCAGTATAATAGAGACACAATTGAATAGAGTCTGATGTGTTTCTTCCCAGCCTACAAAACACATTGGCTCATATCGGTAGTGGAGGTTCGTCACCAACGCGGCCACAAATGGTTGCAGAAACAGGCGAATCAACGTACTCCACGTCCATACGGTAAATGGACCTCCACTTTGGCTAGCAACAGGTAGATTAGCTGTTGCGTTGAGACCAATAAGGAGGTCTTTGTGTTTCGATATATCTCCGTACCTGTCGTCACGTTGTCCCTTGATGAATTGATCGAGGCGGGTCGCTCTGGCCCGTTAGAGTGCGATCTGATTGCAGCCCCTCGCCCTATTGAACATGACCTTGAGTTGGCTGCCGCCAAATCTGCGGTTCAGCAGTTTGTGTCTACCCTACCGCCAAGTGATCGCCAGCTTGTCGAGAGCGTTTTCTGGCACGACGTCACCCAGGCAGAAGTAGCCCGAAATCTTGGCTTGTCACGCATGGCAATTACCAAGCGATTGAAGAAAATATATCGCACTGGTGCTAACGCCCTTGCCATATTCGATCCAATGAGTTGCTGATTACGCATCTTACGACCACCTCAATTCCAAACGCGGCCAACAAGGCTGCATAAGAAAAGGAGATTGAAATGTCTACCAAGAATCAAAAGTCCAATAACAGTGTTGTCGTCAACCCCGATCTGGAAGCACAACGGAAGTACACTGAACAGATGCGCGGCAAAGGTTTTGATTTTAGTCTGATGGTCGCCGATGCGTTCGTGCGCGGCATCCGCGATATTGGCTACAAGAGTACGGCAACGGCTCTTGACGAACTGATCGATAACGCTGTTCAAGCGGGCGCAGCCAACATCCATGTGGCGTTTGGTTTTGAGGGCAAATCTACGAAACCGATTCGTCTGGCGATCATTGATGATGGTCACGGCATGGACGCCGACATGACGCGCATGTCGATCATCTGGGGGGGCACACATCGCCACAACGACCGGAGCGGTTTTGGTCGATATGGCTATGGTCTGCCAAGTGCCTCTATTAGTCAGGGGCGTCGTTTTGAGGTCTATTCGGCGGTTGAAGGCGCGCCGCTAATCAAGGGATGGTTGGATTTAGACGAGATTGCCAACGGACATTACACCAATAGCGATCACCGAATCATCGTTCCTGAAC
>JAUQXD010000109.1 GCA_030834835.1 Thermoflexales bacterium
GATGGTGATCTATCTCGCCATCGGCACGATCGTGTGGCGGTATCTCTCCGTGATCTTCTACTGGGTCACCGACGTGATCGGCATCGAGCGCTGGGAAGGCACGATTGAGTACACGCTGATGGCGCCCATCCAGCGCATCACACACATGCTGGGGCAAACATCCTTTGCCGTGGTGTACAGCCTGTTCCACACCATCGTGATTCTGGGCGCGACTCTGTTGTTTTTCGAGATCACATTGACTAACGTGAACCTGTTCAGCGCGTTGATCGTGATGCTGGCGGGCAGTTTCTCGTTCATCGGGTTTAGTATCGTCGGTGCGGTACTGCCGCTGTTGTTCCCGGAACGTGGTTCGCAGATGACGCACGTGATCATCGCGCTGCTGCTGCTCGTGTCGGGTGTGTACTATCCGGTGAGCGTGCTGCCGCAGTGGATGCAGTCGGCGTCGCTGCTGTCGCCGGCCACCTATGTGCTGGAAGGCGTACGAGCAGGCTTGCTCGACGGCGCTGACCTCGCTACGGTGTGGCCGCAAATCTGGCCGCTGCTCATCATCGGCGCGATTACGCTGCCCGCAGGCCTGAAGATTTTCCATTGGGCCGAGCAGTATGCCAAGCGGACAGGGAAGTTGCATCGGAATGGATGACAACATGACACGCACCACGCAATACGTGGTACGTGGTATGTGGTGCGTGTTGCGTGAAGAGGCATGACATGATTACAGGTAAAATTCTCAAACACCGCGGCTGGCCGGAAGGGCGCATCATCGGACTCGCTAAGAAGGCCGCCGATAAACTGTGGGATGACGAACTCGATCGCGAAACGATTTTGGCGCGGCTTGATGCTGTGCGCGCCAAACCGGGCGATTATCTGTCGGATGCAAAGCTGGGCGATTTAGCACGTGAGTGCTTGCGCCACTTTGCTCCGCAACCCGATCGGACCGATGACGCCCTGCGCGACGAGGCGCTGCCGTATCGTATCTGGGGCCGCGAGCACATCGAGGATGGCGCACTGGCGCAGATGACGGCGGCGATGCGTTTGCCGATCACAGCGGCGGGCGCGTTGATGCCGGATGCTCATCAAGGTTACGGCCTGCCGATTGGTGGGGTGTTAGCCACCGAAGGCGCGGTGATTCCATACGCCGTTGGCGTGGACATCGCGTGCCGCATGCGGCTGTCGATCTTTGAAGTGTCGCCGTTTGTCATCGGGCAGCGGCCGGGCCAGTTCAAGAACGCGCTGCTGGAGCAAACGCGCTTTGGACGCGGCGAAAACTGGAGCGCCAAAGAGCGGCCCGATCACGACGTGCTGGACGATGCGAACTGGAAGGCCACGCGCTTGCTGAAATCGCTGCACGATCTGGCCGCGAGCCAACTCGGCACGAGCGGCACGGGCAATCACTTCGTGGAATGGGGCGCGTTCGAAGTGATCGAGCGGGACGATCGGTTGGGGCTAGAACCCGGCGAGTATCTGGCGTTGTTGTCGCACAGCGGTTCGCGCGGTGTCGGCTTCAAGATCGCTAATTTGTATTCGCAATTGGCGCAAGAGCAGCACCCCGATCTCGATCGCGCCGTGCGGCATCTGGCGTGGCTTGATCTGAATTCGGAACTCGGTCAAGAGTACTGGGTGTCGATGGAACTGGCGGGGCGCTTCGCGTCGGCCAATCACGCGGTGATTCACCGGAAGATCGCCAGCGCGATCGGGTTGAAGCCGGTTGCGGTGGTGGAGAATCATCACAACTTTGCGTGGCGCGAGACGCTGGCCGATGGCCGCGACGTGATCGTGCATCGCAAAGGCGCGACACCGGCCGGCCCGGGCGTGCTGGGCGTGATCCCCGGTTCGATGGGCGATGCCGGCTACGTGGTGCGCGGGCGCGGCGACGCGCAATCGATCAACTCGGCGTCACATGGCGCAGGCCGCGCGATGAGCCGCAAGAAAGCGGACGAGACGATCACACGCCACGCCCGCGATGCGTATCTGCGCGAGCGAAACGTGACGCTACTGGGCGGCGCGGTCGATGAATCACCGCAAGCCTACAAGCCGATCAATGAAGTGATCGCCGCACAAGCGGATCTGGTTGAAATTATCGGCCGCTTCACGCCGCGCATCGTGCGCATGGCGGCTGAGGCCGGCGACGTGTAACTGGTCAATTGGTCAACTGGTAATTGGTGAACTGGTCGACTAATCACCGATCGCCAGTTACCAATCACATGGAGACGACAATGATACTTGAAACAACTTCCACCGATCGACTCTTTCTGCCTGACGCTCCGGCGATTGCGGGCTTAAACTTTCGCGCTTTTCGGGATGACGATGACGACTACGCGATCATCGTCGATTTGACCAACGCTTACTTTGAAGCCAATCAAACGGGCGAGGTTATCACGGTGGAGTGGCTGAAGAATTTCTATCGCAACACGTCCGATTTCGATCCGCGGCGCGATGTGCTGTTGGCCGAAGTGGACGGTCGCCCGATCGCGTGTGGCCGTCGCTGGCATCGCCAGTTGGACGATGGCACGCGGTTGTACCTCAACATCGGCTGCATCCTGCCGGACTGGTCACGGCGCGGCATCGGGCGCGCGATGCTGCATCAGGGTGAGACGTATCTGCGCGAGATCGCCGCCACGCAGCCGGACACCGGGCCGCGTTACTTCCAATCGTTTGTGGCCGATACAGAGCTGGGCGCGGACGCGTTGCTGCGCAGTGAAGGCTATGCGATCAAACGCAACTTCTATGAGATGGTGCGGCCCGATCTGGAGAACATCCCCGACTTGCCACTGCCCGATGATTTGGAAGTGCGCCCGGCCACGCCCGATCACTATCGCGCGATTGGCGCGGCCTTGAATGAAGCCTTTCGCGATCACTGGGGTCACAGTGAATCAACCGAGCAGGAACATCAGCGCTGGTTGAACAGTCCGCACTTTCAACCGCACCTGTGGCAAGTGGCGTGGGCGGGCGATGAAGTGGCGGGGGTAGTGCTGCCCTACATCGATGCCGAAGAGAACGCACACTTCAAACGTCTGCGCGGTTGGCCCGATCCGATCTGCGTGCGGCGGCCATGGCGCAAGCAAGGCTTAGCCAGCGCGTTGATCGCGCGGAGTCTGCGCACGCTGAAAGAGCACGGCATGACGGAAGCGGCGTTGGGCGTGGATACGGAGAACCTCAGCGGCGCGCTGCGCGTGTATGAACGGCTCGGCTTTCGCGCGGTGAAGCGCTTTTCGAGTTACTGGAAGCCGATGAGTGACGAGTAATGAGTAACTGATGATCGGTCAACTGGTAACCGGTTGACTGATCACTGATTGACCGATTACCAATTGACCAGGTTCTTTCTCAGGAGAAAATGATCATGTTAGCGGAACTTGAAGTAGCCGATACAACTGAATATGGTTTACCGTCTGGCTATACGCTGCACGGCGCGACGTTGGACGATCTGCCGGAAGCCGTGGCGATGTTCAATGCCGTCTCGCGCCAGATCAACGGTCGGGATGAATTCACCGTCGAGAATTACCGCAACGAGTGGGACATTCCCGTCTTGAACTTGCCTGAGTATGTGAAGGTGGTTCGCGCGCCCGATGGGCAGCTGGTAGCCTGCGTGGAAGTGTGGGATTTGTTCGATCCACACTCGCGCGTCAACACCTGGATCAAGGTTCACCCGGATCAGCAGGGACGCGGTATCGAGGCGGCGCTGCTGCGTTTTGCCGAAGACAAGGCGCATCAATCGGCGCTGCCGCGCGCCCCGCAGCACGCGCGCGTGAGCCTCATCGGCTGGGTCAACCAACGGGAAACGCTGACGAATGACGCTTACACGGCCGCCGGCTTCAAGCTGATACGCCACAGCTATCACATGCGCATCGAATTGACCGAAGTGCCGCCCACACCCGTGTGGCCGGAGGGCATCTCGCTGCGGCCGTTCGTGCCCGGTCAGGATGATGAGGCCGTGGCGATTGTCGACCGTGACGCATTCCGCGATCACTGGGGCTTCACCGAGCGGCCGTTGGAAGCCGATGTACAGATGCTGCAACATTGGATGAAGTCGCCCACCTTCGATCCGGCGCTGTGGCTGTTGGCCGTCGACGGCGATCGGATTGCGGGCATCAGCCTCAATCAGGCCGAAGCCGACGAAGATCCCAACATGGGCTGGGTCGGCTCGCTGGGCGTGCTGCGCGAGTATCGGCACAAAGGGCTGGCGACAGCGCTGCTGCATCATTCCTTCGGCGAGTTCTATCGGCGCGGCAAGACGGCCGTTGGCCTGGGCGTGGATGCCTACAACCTGACGGGCGCGCTGCGCCTGTACGAGCGCGTGGGCATGCACGTGCATCGCAAATACAACACGTACGAGAAGGAACTGCGCCCCGGCGTGGAGTTGAGCACGCAAGAACTGAAGTGACGGGTGATTGGTACACTAGTACGTTTGTAAATTGGGGATTGGTAACTGGTCAACTCGTCGACTGGTTACCAATCACCGATTACCAGTTACCGATCACCGACTACCAATCACCAGTTACCGATCAACCGCTTCACTCACCATTAACAAGGACTGTCATCATGACGAATTCATCGCCGGCCGGTTACGTGGTTCGTCCGCCGGTCGTCGACGACGCGCCGGGCGTGGCCGATTTGATGGCGGCGTGCGATGTGGCCGACTATGGATCGAGCGATGCGACCGTGGAGGACGTGCGTCATTTCTGGGAAGCGCCGCGCTTCGATCTGCAACACGATGCGCGCCTCATCGTCGCGCCCGATGGGTTGATCGTGGGCTA
>JAUQXD010001064.1 GCA_030834835.1 Thermoflexales bacterium
CAGCGCGTCTAGCAGCCCGCCAGCCGATTGGATTTCCGCCCGTGGTTTATCCACAAAAGGAGGTGTTTATCCACAGTTATCCCCCACTTTTCCACAGCGTGGAGTCGATTTTGCCGACCGTTTTGACCTGGTCACTACCTATATATGGCAGCCCATTTTCGGCTGGCAAAACAAAACGAGGCGGCAACGAAGTTCCGTTGCTGCCTCGTTCTAATCGGCTGGCGGGCTGCTAGACGCGCTGTGCGACCCCGTTCCGGTTGTAGAGCCGCTCGCGAATCGCCAGGATTTCGCGGCGCAGGGTGTCGTCCTTGTCGATGGCATCCGTGATTTTATCAACGCCGTACATCACCGTCGTGTGATCGCGCCCGCCCAGTATCTCGCCGATCTGGGGCAGTGTGATCTGAAGTTCTTCGCGCGCCAGGTACATGACCACCTGCCGCGGATGAACCATTTCCTTGCTGCGGCTGCGCCCCAGCAGTTCATCGCGCGTGACGCCGTAAAACGCGGCCACGGTGGTCATGACTTCTTCAATCGAAATGGAGGTGGGGCGCGCCATCAAATCGGCTAACGCGCTGGCCGCTGATTCGACCGTCAACGAGTTGCCCGTCAGGCGGGCATGCGCCACCACGCGATTGAGCGCGCCTTCCAACTCGCGGATGTTGCTCTGCACCTGGCGCGCAATAAGATCGATCACCGCGTTGGGGACGGGCATGGCCTGATGTTCAGCCTTGTCGCGCAAGATGGCGGTGCGCGTTTCCAAATCAGGCGGCTGAATATCGGCGCTCAGGCCCCACTCGAAGCGGCTGCGCAACCGCTCTTCCAGCGTCACCATCGACTTGGGCGGGCGATCGCTGGTCATGACGATTTGCTTGCCGTTGCCGTGCAGCGCGTTGAAGGTATGAAAGAATTCTTCCTGCGTGGCTTCTTTGCCGGCAATGAACTGAATATCGTCGACGAGCAGCACGTCGATGGTGCGATACTTGTCGCGGAAGGCAGCCGTGTTCTGCGCGCGAATGGCGTTGATCAGTTCGTTGGTGAATTCTTCCGACGACACATACAACACCTGCAGATTGTTTTGCACGCCCACATGCCCGATGGCATGCAAGAGATGGGTCTTGCCCAGCCCGACCCCGCCGTACAAGAATAACGGATTGTATTGCGAGGCCGGTTTTTCGGCGACGGCCTGACAGGCCGCGTGCGCCAGCCGATTGCTCGGCCCGACCACGAAGGTATCGAAGATATATTTGGGGTTAAGACCGCTGGCCAGCCGCGCGCCGGTATCAACGGCAGGCTGGCGCGGCGTTGCATCAAGGCCGTTTAACAAGGCCACGCTCTCTTTCTTCTCTTCCCGGCTCCAGACCACAAACCGGACATCCACGCTTTGACCGACAATGCCGGTGAGGATGCGTTTGACCGTGGTGAGCAAGCGACTTTGCCACCATTCTTGGGTATAGGCATTGGGGACGGCCACTGCTAATGCGCCGTCTTCATATGATAACACAGAAGTTGGCTTGACCCACGTGTCATACGTGGCGCGCGTCATCTGCAATTGCAGTTCGCCCTGCGCGGCTTGCCAGATTTGATCAGCCTTCATCATGAGTTCACTCCGCTGCCCCTGTGAGTATCAGACAAGTCAGGGGTCGTGTCCTGCAACTACGGCTCAACCGGCGCGGTGACTGAAGATAGAGTTCATTATTAACCGATTGAGACCAATGACGCACATCAGACCGGCTCGATACGCGGGGATATGGGCATCGATTGAAGCATCCGGCGTCACTGAAAGAAACGGTCGGACAAGATGTTGCCATCTCTCCGACACGCACGCCGATTCTATCAAAAACTCCTAAAGTTTACAATAGCCCAACCTTAAAACATTGAATGATTTAAGGTTGGTAGCGTTGAGTGATCATTGCTCAATCATTGCCTCAGCGTCTTTTAGCTTTCCACAGCTCATGGTATGATTCTCCACGCGGATAATCAGTTATCCACGATTGTCCACCGGTTATCCACACAACAATCCACAATCTAAGAGGAGAAACCTTGCATAACATACTTGTCACTGGCGGCGCGGGCTTCATCGGTTCCAATTACGTCCGGTACGTTCTGCAGAACCATGCCGCGTATCACGTTACAGTTTTTGATAAATTGACGTATGCCGGCAACCTCGACAACTTGCTCGATGTCGCCGAACAATTCCAATCGCGTTACAGTTTTGTGCGCGGCGATATTTGTGATGCGGATGTCGTCACTGCAACGATTCGAGAACAGCACATTGACACGATCGTAAACTTCGCGGCCGAATCGCACGTCGATCGATCGTTGTTGACGCCGGATGCTTTCGTGAAGACCGATGTGAATGGCACATACGTCTTGCTGGAAGCCGCCCGGCAGTTTCAAATCGAGCGTTATCATCAAGTCAGCACGGATGAAGTGTACGGCGACATCCCGATCGGCTCTTCACGCGAAACCGATCCGCTCGCGCCGCGCAGCCCGTATTCGGCCAGTAAGGCCAGCGGCGATCTGCTCGTGCATGCCTATCACATCTCGTACGGCGTGCCCGCGACGATCACGCGCGGCTCCAACACCTACGGCCCGTATCAATATCCCGAGAAACTGATGCCGCTCTTCATCACCAATGCGCTTGAAGATCAATTGCTGCCCGTCTACGGTGATGGCCTGCAGGTGCGCGACTGGTTGTACGTGATGGATCACTGCTCCGGCATCGATCGCGTGCTGCACAACGGCACGATCGGCGAAGTGTACAACCTGGGCGGCGAGAACGAGCAGCACAACATCGACGTGATTCGCCTGTTGCTTAAGATGTTGAACAAACCCGAGTCGCTCTTGCGCCGCGTCGCCGATCGCGCCGGGCACGATCGCCGCTACTCACTCGACGTGTCGAAGTTGCACGCGCTGGGCTGGGAGCAGAGCGCCACGTTCGAGCAGGAACTCGCCGCGACTGTGAAGTGGTATACCGACAATCAATGGTGGTGGCGCAAGATCAAGAGCGGCGAGTATATGGAGTATTATAAGTCGCAATACGGGAAACGATTGGCCGAGAGTGAAGCGGTGCAGTGATCAATTAACAATTGACAATGCACAATTAACAAAACCGCCCTGTCGAAACACCTATCTTGACCGGGCGGTTTGCTTACGCATTACTCGTTACTCATTACGCTTCATTTCAACATCGGCATCTTGACGCCCATCTTCTTCGCAAACTCGATGGCTTCCGGATAACCCGCATCCGCGTGTCGAACGACGCCCATGCCGGGATCGGTCGTCAGCACGCGCTCCAGGCGTTTCGCCGCTTCCGGTGTGCCATCAGCCACGATGACTTGCCCCGCGTGTTGGCTGTAGCCAATGCCCACGCCGCCGCCATGATGGAAACTCACCCACGTCGCACCGCCCACTGCGTTGATCAGTGCGTTCAAGATCGGCCAATCGCTGATGGCGTCTGATCCATCGCGCATGCTTTCCGTCTCGCGGCGCGGCGAAGCGACTGAGCCTGAGTCCAGATGATCGCGCCCAATCACGATCGGCGCCGAGACTTCACCTTTGGCGACAAGTTCGTTGAACTTCAAACCCGCTTTCGCACGCTCACCGTAGCCCAGCCAGCAGATGCGCGCGGGCAAACCTTGAAACGCCACGCGCTTCTGCGCCATGCGAATCCACCGTTCCAGCGATTTGTTTTCCGGGAACAGTTCAAGGATCGCTTCGTCGGTTCGGAACAGGTCTTTCTCATCGCCGCTTAACGCCACCCAGCGGAACGGTCCTTTGCCCTCGCAGAACAACGGGCGAATAAACGCGGGCACAAAGCCCGGATAGTTGAACGCATCTTTCACGCCCGCGTCAAACGCGCGCTGCCGCAGGTTGTTGCCGTAATCAAACACGATCGAGCCGCGCTTCTGAAACTCCAGCATCGCTTCCACGTGCCGCGCCATCGATGCGCTCGATCGCCGCGCAAATTCAGCGGGATCACGCTGACGCAGTTCAGTCGCTTCTTCCAACGACATGCCATGCGGAATGTAATAGAGCGGATCATGCGCGGGTGTTTGATCGGTGACAACATCCGGCACGACGCCACGTATAACGAGTTCAGGAAACACGTCCGCCGCGTTCGCAATCAGCCCGATCGATAAACCGCGCCCGTCGTGCTTCGCCTCTTCGACCAGCGTCATCGCTTCTTCGAGGGTATCAACCACCACATCGACGTAGCGCGTTTCGAGGCGGCGTTTCGCCCGCGCCGGATCGACTTCGACGACGAGGCCCACGCCGTCGTTCATCGTAATCGCCAGCGGCTGCGCACCGCCCATGCCGCCCAGGCCCGCCGTCAGCACGAACTTGCCCTTCAGTGATCCCCAACCTTGCTGCACGGCCAGCGACGCCAGCGTTTCATACGTGCCCTGCAAAATTCCCTGCGTGCCGATATAAATCCACGAACCCGCCGTCATCTGACCGTAGACCATAAGCCCTTCACGCTCGTATTTGTCAAACTGTTCCTGTGTGGCCCAGTGCGGTACGATATTGCTGTTGGCGATCAGCACGCGCGGCGCATCGCGATGCGTCTTGAACACGACCACCGGTTTGCCCGATTGAACGAGCAGCGTCTCATCGTCTTCCAATTCTTTCAGCGTAGCCAGGATCGCGTCGAACGCCTCCCACGATCGAGCCGCGCGCCCGCGCCCGCCGTACACGATCAGATCGTCGGGTTTTTCGGCCACTTCCGGATCGAGGTTGTTCATCAGCATACGATAGACGGCTTCTTGCTGCCAGCCTTTGCAAGTGAGTTGCGTGCCGCGCGGCGCGCGAATGACTCGGGACATGGGAACCTCCGTAGTATGTGACGAGTGAGTGGGGTATGCGAACGATGTTAGCGCATTGTCGCGTCAATGGGCGTTTTGCTCAAATCAACGCAGCTCGATCGTTGATCGGGTTTCCAATGCGTCTCGATTAAGATATAATCTTGCCTGTCTGGTGCTCTCTTACGTCCTCTTTTCAACCATGTCAGAACTACTCAGCACGCTCGCCAGTTACACTTCGCCCCTCGTGGTGCGGCATCTCAGTATGACCACGGAACCCATCACGGCGTTGACGGTCGAGCGTTTCCAGGCGGCCGTCCTCTTCGCCGACATTACGGGTTTCACCTCTCTGGCCGAGCAGTTCACCCGGCGCGGTCCCGCCGGCGCCGAGCAAATCAGCGGCCTGCTCAATGGCTACTTCGGACAACTCACCGCGCACATTATGGCCTATGGCGGCGACGTGATCAAGTTCGCGGGTGATGCCCTGCTGGCAATCTGGCCGCTGACCGATGAAGATCTGCCCACCAAAGTTCTGCGAGCCGCGCAATGCGGTCTGGCTATGCAGCGCATGTTGGAAGATTATCACGCCGTGGAAGGCGTGCGTGCCCTGGCGCTGCGCCTGGGGATTGGCGCCGGGGAAGTGGTGGCCGCCCATCTGGGCGGCGCGTATGGCCGTTGGGAATTTGGCGTTGTCGGATCGCCGCTCATTCAGGCGAACGTCGCCGAGCAGCAGTCACAACCAGGCGAGGTGATTCTCTCACCGCAAGCGTGGGCCCTGGTCAACGGGTCGTGTGACGGCCACCCGATCGGTTCGGAGGCGGCCCCGCCAATCCGGCTGCACAGCGTCGAACCATTCCTGCCGTTTCATCCCGCCTTTCCGCCGGACTTAGCGCCAGAAATGGAAACCACGCTGCGCGCGTACGTCCCCGGCGCCGTGTTGTCTTCACTGGCGGCGGGTCAGGTCGGTTGGCTGGCCGAACTGCGCCAGTTGACGATCCTCTTTCTCAACCTGCCCGGCCTGAATGATGCGGTGCGCCTAGAATCGGCCCAGACGGCCATCAATGCCGTGCAGACGGCGCTTTATCGTTACGAAGGCAGCATCAACAACCTGTACGTGAGCGATCGAGGCGTCACGTTGGTCGCCGCCTTGGGCCTGCCGCCGTTGGCGCATGAAGATGATGCCGTGCGCGGGGTGCAGGCCGCCCTGGCGATGCAGGCCGAATTGCGCCGCCTGGGCCTGTCGGGCGCGATCGGGATTACCAGCGGCCGCGCTTTCTGTGGTGCCATCGGCAGTGAGCTGCGCCGCGAGTACACCATGATCGGCGACGTGGTCAATCTGGCCGCCCGCCTGATGCAGGCCGCGCCGCCCGGCGACATTCTGTGTGATGCGCCGACGTATCAGGCTGCGCAAGCGTATCAGACCTTTGAAACGCTGTCGCCGATTACGGTCAAGGGCAAGTCCGATCCGATTGCGATCTACCGGCCCGCGACCGATGTGCCGATTTCGCCGGCGCGCATCCAGAGCCAGCGACAATCGGCCACTCAGACCGCGCATCTGGAAATGATCGGACGCACCGCTGAGCGTACTGTGTTGGCCGAACAGATTCAAGCGTTGCTCCGCGGCGGCCCCGGCGGTGTGGTGGCGATCGAAGGGGAGTCCGGCATTGGCAAGTCGCGCCTGGTGCTCGATCTGTTGCAACAGGCGCAGCATTATGGCGTCCCGGCGCTCGTGGGCGCCGGCGATGCGATCGAGTTGGCCACTTCTTTTCACGCGTGGCGCAGCGTCTACAGTCGCCTGCTGGGGCTGGACGCTTTCGACGATCCGGCCTTGCGGCAGGCCCAGGTGATCAAGTTCGTGGAGCCGCAGCCGGAACTGCACCGCCTGCTGCCGCTGCTCAATGCACTCTTGCCGGTGGATTTTCCGGAGAGCGAAGCGACCGCGCAAGTCGTCAGCCAGATTCGCGCCGAGAATACGCGCGATTTGCTGGTGCGCTTGCTGCAAATCGCTACGACCGTGCATCCCCGCTTGCTGGTGCTGGAAGATATCCAGTGGCTGGATTCGGCTTCGTGGGCGCTGTTGTTGGCCGTGCAGCAACACGTCCGGCGCTTGCTCATCGTCCTGACCGTGCGCGTGCCGGATGAATCGATTGCGGCCGAATATCAGCAGGTGTGGCAGACGACCGGCGTGCAGCGCCTGTCCTTGAACGAGTTGTCGGTTGAAGATACCGCGGCCTTCATCAGCCAGTGTCTGAACGTGCCGGCTGTCCCGGAGCCCGTCATCACGCTCATTCATGAAAAAGCCGGTGGTCATCCCTTCTTCAGCGAAGAACTGGCGTACGCATTGCGCGATGCCGGCCTGATCGAGGTGATCGACGGTGCGTGCCGCATTGCGCCCCGCGCGGGCGATCTGCATACGATCAATCTGCCGGCGACCGTGCAGGGCGTGATCACCAATCGCATCGATCGGGTGTCGCCGCCCGCGCAGATGGTGTTGAAGGTCGCCAGCGTGATCGGTTATGAGTTTGCCTTTCGCACGCTGCACGACGTTTATCCGGTCCCGGCCGATCAAGATCGATTGGCAGATTATCTCGCGGACCTGCAGCAGCTGGCGATCGTCGTGTTGAAGACGGCGAAGCCTGAAGCCGTCTATCGCTTCAAGCACGCCATCACGCAGGAAGTCGCTTACAACCGCATGTTATTCGGGCAGCGCCGCCGGCTGCATCGCGCCATCGCCGAATGGTACGAGGGCGCGTACGCCGACGATCCGGCCCCGTATTATCCGCGCCTGGCCTATCACTGGGGCAAGGCCGATGTCACGGCCAAAGCGATCGAATATCTGGAACTGGCCGGAGAGCAGGCGCTGCCGGCCGGCGCATATCAGGAAGCGATCGATTTCTTCAGCGAGGCCCTGCGCCTGACCGAAGACGCAGCGGACGCAGGTGATCAACTCCGCCGGGCGCGCTGGGAGCGGCGGTTAGGGAAAGCGCATTACGGTCTGGGCCACTCCCGAGAAGGGCGCGAACATCTGGAGCGGGCCTTAACGCTGTTGAAGCGACCGGTGCCGACTACCCGCGCCAGCTTAATCAGCGGCTTAGTACAGCAAGCCGCGCAACAGGCGACGCGGCTGGTGCTGCAGCCGCGTGTCAAAGATCGGGCCGCCACCGCGTCGCCCGATCTGATGGAAACGGTTCGCGCTTACGAGCTGCTGGCGGTGATCAACTACTACGATCTGCAGAAGGCCCCCGGCACGTATGCGGCGTTGCGCAACTTGAACCTGGCCGAGTCGCTGGGCGCATCGCCCGAACTGGCGCGCAGCTATGCCACCATGTGCCTGGCCGCGGGTATCCTCCCGCTCCATCGGTTGGCCGCTGCGTACAGCCGCCGGGCGCACGCCGTCATGCAGCACGTCGATGATTCATCGTCGCTGCTGGCGGTGTTGTTGATCACGGCGATGTATAGCGCGGGTATCGGGCAATGGGCGCAGGCGCGCATGTGGTTGGAACAGGCGCTCGCCATAGCCGAGCGGCTTAACGAGCGCCGCCGCTGGAAAGAATGCGTGGCTAATCTGGCGAACACGTTGTACTGCCAGGGCGAGTTCGAACAATCGCTGCAGACCTTTGCGGACTTGCAGCGGGCGGCGCAACGTGACGGCGATTATCAGGCGCTGGGTTGGAGCCTGAGCGGGCAAGGGCAAAACGCCGTGCGGCTGGGCCAGATCGATCAAGCGCTGGCCTGGCTGACGGCACGCCGGGCCTTGCTGGACTCAACGCAAAACCCGCTGGATTTTGAAGTTTACGGTTACCTGGCGACGGCTTACTGGCGCCACGAACAACCGGATCTGGCTGAACAGGCCGCCAGGACGGCCGCGCAGATAATCGGGCAGGTGACGGTGACTTCCTACTATTCGTTGGCGGCGTGCGTGTCGACGGCGGAGACGTGCCTTGCGCTGTGGGAGACATGCGGCACGTCGGACAGCGATCGATTGGCGATCAGGCAATTGGCCCATCAGGCGTGTCAGGCGCTGCACCGCGCGGCGCGGATTTTCCCGATCGGCCAGCCGGCGGCGTGGTTGTGGCAAGGCGTGTATGATCGGCTGGACGGCAAACCCGATCGAGCCGCGCGGCTCTGGCAGAAGAGTCTGGCGATGGCCGAATCGCTGGCGATGCCCTACGAGCAGGCCCAGGCTCATTATGAAATCGCCCGCCATTTGAGCCGCGATGATCAAGCGCGCCGTGTCCACCTCGAGCGGGCCGATACGCTGTTTGGCCGGGTGCGCGCCGATTACGATCGACAGCGAGTGCAGGCGCTGCTTACTTGATCAGGAAAGATGCCGTGCGATGAATGACTACGATCCGTTTGCCGAAGTCTACGATCTGTTCTACGCCGATCTCGAAGACGATCTGGAGATGTATCTGGGCTTTGCCGAACGCACTGGCGGCCCGATCCTCGAGCTGGGTGCGGGGACGGCGCGAGTCGCGTCGGCCCTGGCTGAAGCCGGTCACACCGTGGTTGGGTTGGAACCGTCGGGCGCGATGCGCGCCATCGCAGAGCGGAAAATCGCAGAGGCGCAGCTGGCCGATCGGGTGCGGGTAATTGCCGGTGATATGCGCCGCTTCAAACTCGATCAGCACTTTGGTTTAGTCATCGCGCCGATCAACACGTTTCTGCACAACCTCACGCTCGACGATCAACTCGCCACGTTGAGTTCGATCAAGACACATTTGCGGCCCGGCGGCTTACTGGTGCTCGATTGCTTCAACCCCGATCCCGCGCACGCCGCCGATGATCGCCGCTTGATTTTGCAGCACAACGTGATCGATCCTGACACGGGCGAGTCGGCGCAGTTGTGGCTGACGCGCAGCACCGATTGGGGGCAGCAGCTGCAGGACATTACCTATTTTGCCGATTGTATCGATGCGGCCGGACAGGTTGTCCGCTCGACTTTGACGACGCAATTCCGCTTTATTTTTAGGCATGAAATGCAGCTGCTGTTGAAACTGGGCGGCTTTGATTTGAAGGAAGTCTACGGCTCGTATGACCTGGAGCCGTTTGACACCGGCAGCGACAAACTCATCGCCGTTGCCACGCCCGCTTGAATCAGGTCCGCCGGACCTGCGATTGATTCACTATCAGCCTGAGACGAACGCCAGCCCCACCAATCCCGCGCCCGTGTGCACCGACAACCCCGGCGTCAACTCTGCGATCATGATGTCGGGCGGGCAATTCAGCGTGACGCGCAGCATCGCCTCGAATTCGCGCGCGGCTTGCGGCGCGGCCACGTGCACGATGGCCAGCTGTTCGACCGCTTGCCCGTTGATGATGTGATCGGCCAACTCCAGCGCACGCGCCCACGCCTTCTTCTGCGTGCGCACACGCTCCAGCAGTTCCAGCTTGCCATCGCGAACGGTGAGGATGGGCTTGATGTTCAGCAGCCCCGCCATGCCCGCCGCGATCGAACCGACGCGCCCGCTCATCGCCAGGTACTTCAACGTGGAAAGCGCGGCGAACACGTGCGCGCGTTGCCCCACATCGCGTGCGCGTGCAATGCAGTCCTCTTTAGACGCGCCGGCCTGCGCGGCCTCAGCCGCGGCGATTGCCATGAAGCCCTGGCCCAATGACAGACTCTGCGTATCGATGACGGTGATGTCGCGCCCGGGCAGCAATTCGCACGCGTTGACCGCGGCCGCGTGCGTGGCGCTGATGGCGCTGCTGACCGTGAAGCAGATCACCTGATCGGCGCCGTCATCAAACGCGGCCTGAAACGCCGTCGCAAACTGCCCCGGCGATGGCGCGGAAGTCGTGGGCAGCCGCCCGTCTCGATCGACCCGCGCAAACAACTGCGCATCGTCGATGTCGTCGTCGGTCAACAGAGCTTGCGAGTCGAACTGGATGATGATGGGCACCTGGCGAATATGATGTTGCGCGGCCAGGGCGCGCGGCAGACTGGCGTCCGTATCAGTAATGATGGCGATGCGTGGCACA
>JAUQXD010001065.1 GCA_030834835.1 Thermoflexales bacterium
TGCTCCCAGCCGGTGCCCATCAGCAGTAGAATCGGCGTCGCCACCAGACCAATCGTCAGAGCGAGCGCCCAGGCCGACCAGCGCGGCTGCCCCCGCACCAGACCAACAAAGGCTGCGATAAACAACGGACTCAGCCAGAACAGGCTGCCGCCCATAAATGTTTGGGCATTGAACGGCAGCGGATAAGCCAGATACTGGTAGAACACATTCAACGGAATGTAGTGCAGGTTAAAGTAGCCATATTGCTGGTAATCGGCGGCAAACAATTCCGCCATCTGGTGATAGGCAATGCCGTTATCCAGCGGATTGCCAAAACGCAGCAAATTGTATAAACCAATCAGCCCGACCGTCGCTGCGACAGGCAACAGGCCAACCAGAACATTGAACACGACAGGCCGCCAGCCCGACGAGCGCTGGCGCATCACCAGATAAACGAACGGCCAGACGCCCGCCAGAAAAAGATGATTGCGCGTCAGCATCGCCGCGGCCAGCGCCACCCCCGTCCAGACAAAGGCACGACGGCCCTCCAGGTTAATGGCAGCCAGATAGGTCAGCGTCATGCAGCCGAAGGCCACGATCTGGCTGGTAAACCACACCCGCCCAAAGGAGGCCAGCGTGATATGCACCGTGCCCAGCGCAAAAAACAGCACCAGCCAACCGCGCTGCGCCGGGGACAAATCGATCACGCCGCGTCGGGTCGCCTGCCGCAATGTCAGCGCCACCAGACTCACATTCAACGCGGCGATCAGCACCGTAAACGCCACATCACTGAACTGCACGCCGAACAGCGCCACAAACGGCATCAGCAAAACGGCCGGCAGCGGCGGCCAGTACAGGTAATACTGTCCGCCATAACTGACCAGATCGGCCGTTACCGACGGCATGAGACGCAGCTGCAATTGGCCGTGCAAAAAGGCGTCAGCGAGGTAGTTGAAATAGGCCGTGGGCGTCGCCTGCCACGATCGATTCCACACCAGCGCCACCAGCCCGTAAACGAGCAGCGCCAGCAGCCCGCTGCGAAGCGGGTCCGCCCACATCAACACAATTCGCGGCCCCCAATTTTGCGCAGCGATTCGCCCATGCGCTTCCACAGGTAACGTCACCTGATTAGCCGCTCGTCGTTCTTCTCGATGCATTAATTAACCCCGGCCATCTGGCCGCCCGGCCTGAGCTGCGTTGCCCGATACACCAGCGCATACAGACCGCCCAGCGCGATCGGCACCCACACAAACAGGAAGTCGCCCCAGCCGATCAATTTCAAGCCGAAGGCAGCCAGATAGATCAAGATCAAGGCCGCGCCAT
Source organism: Thermoflexales bacterium (assembly GCA_030834835.1). GTDB lineage: Bacteria > Chloroflexota > Anaerolineae > Fen-1058 > Fen-1058 > JAGOBP01. Next base: position 1,303 of record JAUQXD010001065.1, read on the forward strand.
AGCGGCGGCGCTGCACCCGATCGATCCTCTGCGCCCACGCGACCAGCTGCACGATCGCCGGCAGCAGCACGATCTGATCAAACGTCCAGCCATAGGGCGCCAGCGGCAGCGAGATTAACAGTGCGGTGTTCACGCCCGTCAGCAGATCGCGCCGCGCCATCAACCGCAACAGCCACGGGATCAACAGCAGCGTCAAAATGCCGATGAAACGCAGTGCATCGCTGCCCGTGTAGGCCTTCACCATCCCGCTGATGGTCGCCGACAACTTCGTAAAGAAATCGTGGCCGCCCGTCGCCGTCAAATACCCGGTCAGCCAGTTGGGCGATAACACTGTCGCGACGATCAACGTCAACAGCCACGCGCCAATCAGTCCGGCCCACACGCGCCACCGTCGCTGCGTCAACGCCCAGATCAGAATCACCGGCACGGCCAGATACACCAGTTGCGGCTTGCCCAGCGTCAACACCAGCGCCGCGCCCGCCCAACCATCGCGGCCCGCGCGCAGCGCCGCCAGACAGGCCACCAGCCCCAGCAGAATGATGATCGAGATCTGGCCGATGGCGATCATCACGAGCGCCGCGTAAAAGCCCAGCCCCAGCAACGGCAGCCAGATCGGCGGCTGTCGCCTCGACTCCGATGTCCAGCGCCAGATCAACCACGTTACGCCGTTCACGGCCAGCAGGTTGAACACCACCCAGACCCGCACCGCTGCATCATACGGCAATATCGCCAGCGGCATCAGCACCACTGCCAGCCACGGTGGATTCCACGCCGGTTCGATGGCCTCGCGCTCCGGCAGGACTTCCGCCATCAGCGCCACGATGGCATCATAGTCGTAGGGATTGGCTCCACCCAGCATCAAGTGCGCCGAAGCCCAGTACGGAAAAAGATCGAGCCGACCCAGTTCACCCAATTGAACCGGCGCCAGAGCGATGCCGCCCAGCAGCAGGCCGCCAACCACTATCAGCAGCGCAATCTTGCTCAGTTTATTCACGATCGTTATCCGCGCACGTAAATCACTGCCAGCTTATCCCGATACGTCTCGCGCCAGCCCACTTCGCGCTGCAAAAACGTGTCCAGCACACCGCCCGCCTCGATCACGATGAAGCCCACGTTGCGCCGATCGAGTACTGCCTGCCAATCGTCCTGGGCCAGCGTCACGCTCATGTACTCGCGCAAAAATTTGTCGTCGTAAACATCCGTGCGCCCATCCGCATACACCGGATATTGCGGCCACAGGCGCCACAGCAGATAGCCGCCCCAGTTATACGAATTGAACATCTCGCGCGCGGGCCGGTTCTGCTCGATCCAATCCACTGCCCTCAACGGCAGAATATCTTGCTCGGCCTTTGCCAGTGTCGAGGGCAACAACGGCAGCGCGATCTTGATCGCGGCTGCGAATGCGATTACGCCGAGTAACACCCAGTTCAAGATCGGGCTGCCCCTCGATAATCTTCGCGCCCCCCAACGGGTCTGCTGCCACAGTGCGTCCGCGTGGCGGCTCAGCACCGGCGCGCATACCAGCGCAAACAGGCCGATGTTACGTCGCGCCAGAAACGTGATGTAGGCGAACAGCGCCACCGTCACCGCATCCGTCGCGTCAAGTTTGCGTCCCGACCAGCCGATCACGACCAGCGTCAACAGCAGCAGCCAGATCATCGGCTGTTGAAACAGCTCGTGAAAATTGGGCGACTGCCACTCTTGAATGAAGTCTTGCAGCACGCCGATGTTGACCGTCTTCAACGGCAGCAGCCACGTCCCGATCGTGAACGGATTGATCAACAGCGCGAACACGGAAATGACGGTGATGATCAATAACTTGCGCCAGCGCGGCCAATCGAGGAGGTTGGACGCTTCGCGTGGAAGTTGGACGTTAGAGGCCGCACTCGTCGCTCCCAGCCAGATCAATACCCGATTCAAGATTTCGCCCGCCAGCAGCGCACCGATCAGCATGAACCCGGCGATATAGCCGCCGTGCATATTTGCCCAGATGACAAAAATAACGGGCAGCGCCCACAACCGATCGACCTGTTTCCATTTGTAAAGGTACAACAGATAACCCACTGCCGCCGTGAACACGAACGTCGCCATCTGCGAACGCGCCGTCCACACCGCGCCCGACGTGGCGGCGGCCAGCACGATGATAAACGCGCGCACAAACACACCGCCCGACATCTGCTTCCATACGAACACAAAGGCGACGACCACCAGTGCGGCCACCAGCAGCGACAGTCCGGCGTAACTTGCCAGCGCATACGTCACATATAAGATCACCTGTGACAGCCAGTGAACATCCACCCACGGTGTGCCCGGTGCTGTCGATGAAAACGGTTCGACCATCGGCACACTGCGCGTCTCCAGAATGTATTGGCCCGTGCGCAGATGCCAGTACATATCGGTATCCACCGCCGTCCGCACCGCCATCGCGAACAGGGCGATGAAGGTTATCAGGGTGACAAGTCTGATGAGTGTGAGTCTGCTCATAGCATGATGTGATCGGTGAATAGTCAACTGGTAACTGGTCAACCGGACAACCAGTCAACCAGTTACTGATCACCCGTTACCAATCCCCAACTCTTCCGGCGTCACCTTGCGCGACAGCCCGTAAAACACCTGATAGGTCCCGATCACTTGTTCTTTGAATGCAACACCCAATCGATCCAGGCCATTTCGAATCACTGCATCCAACGCCGGATGATTTGTCGTGATGTAAAACGCCCGATCGGCCTGCGCCACAGCCTGCGTGTATGGCGGGTACCGATCGTCGCGCGGCGTGTAACCCAGATTTAGATGATAAGGCAGCGCCGCCGTTGAAGTGATGCGCTCTTGCGACAGAAACGCGATCGGCGTCTGCACCCAGTAGTTGGTATAGCCGCGCGTCTCACCCTGCGCCAGCAGAAAGTCGATCAACTCTTGATCGCGGGTGTGATCGATCCACGTCACCGGATCAAACTGCGTCGTAATGCCGGGCGGCTGAACCGCTGCCGCCAGCGCCGTACCGGCCACATTGTAACCAATCACCCCCGCCAACAGCAAGGTGACGAATGTCCTTTTTGCATTGCGAATTGCTTGCAAAAGCATTGCAATGAAAATACTCAGCGGCAGATACAGCGGCAGGAAGTACCGGCCCGACGGATCACCGCCAAACGGCGTGGCGAGAAACGTGATGAGCAGCACGCCGATCATGCCCCACAGCACTGGTTTCGCATTCCGAGCGGAGCCGCGCTGCGGCGAAGTCGAGGGACGCCGCGCGGCATACGCCAGCGTTCCCACATACACGGCCAACACTGCTACACCAATCACCGGCAACACAAAAACCCCCGACCATGGATAACGCAGCCCCCACCACGCCGACGCGCCAAACAGGCAGAAATTCAGCAGTCGCACACCCAACGTCTCAAAGTACGTCGCGCCCGGGATTGTGCCGGCCACGCCAGCGCCGGCCAACTCCGCCAGCTCGCGCCCGCCCGATTGGATCAGCGCCCACCACCACGGCGCACTGCCGACGATCAGTCCAATCATCGCCAGCCCGTAGCCGATCCACGTTCGCTTGCGACCGAGCAGCCACAGCCCGATCGGCACGAGATAGATCAAGATCAGCGGAAACGTGTACAATCCAAAGCCGGCCACCAAGCCGAGTGTCAGCCACTTTCGCTTCACGCACCACGCATCACGCACCACGCTATCTGCCAGTAAGATCGCTATATTCCCCAACACCAGCGTCTCGCCATAGCCGCCCAACGTCGCCGTTGTATACAGCGTCAACATCGTCGGCGGCAGCGCCAGCCACAGCAGCGCCACACGCGCCCCCCACTCCGTCAGGCCCACGCGCTTCGCAATCAGATAACTCGTCAGCAGAAACACCGCAAACAGCGCGATCTGCATGACGCGAATCGCCAGCACACTTTCGCCAAAGATCGAAAACGAGATCGCCGTCAGCCAGGCGTCGGTCGCGCCCAGGTAAGCCTGCCCGTAAAAAAACGTCGGGCGCTCACCCTGCAGAATGTGCCGCGCCATCAACGCCACGATCGCCTCGTCGCCGTTGAATGGCACGGCATTGATCGCCAGTAGGCCGAGTCTATAAATCACGGCCAATGCAGTCAGGCTGACCGGTGCCAGAATGCGCCGCATGCTAATGCGCCACCCACAGAAATTTGAGCAGTCTTGCGCCCGCGAGAAGTGTCACAATCAACAGAAGCAGAACGCTCAGCCCGATTGGAACCGGCGGAAAGCCCAGCATGATCAAGTGAACAAACCACAGAT
>JAUQXD010001066.1 GCA_030834835.1 Thermoflexales bacterium
TTCCCCTCGCTGGTCCTCGATCAACTCCACCACCTCGTCGGCCCCGAACAAGTCCACGCGCCGTTGCTTGAAGCGATCGGCGTTCAACTCCAACTGCCCGATCGGTTGGACGATGGCGATCGAGCGATGGGCGACATCAAGGTTGCGCTTGCCAAAATTCGCAAGACCGTTCATGCGCCCGCCTCGAATAATGGGCACGGGCATTGGGAACAGTGGGATGGCTGGATTCCCGCCCGCGATGTCGAGGTCGTGCGCACCTCCGATCGAGAAGTCTTCGCCAATTCAACCCGCGATCTGGGTCATCGCTTGCGCCTGGGCCGCACGCTGGCCGGTCACGAATTTTTCATCGAGGGGCAAGACCTTGAAAAGGTCAACGTGATTTCGGGCGTGAAAGGCAGCGGCAAATCGCATCTGTCCAAAGTTGTGCTGCTGCAACTGATCGCGCAGGGCGCGCCGTGCGTCGTCTTCGACATCAACAAGGAATATATTCATTTACCCAAAGCGGAGACCGATCCAAGCACCGGCAAGACACACAAGCGCGGCATCGTGCATCTGGAAGCGGGCGGCAACTTCCGACTGAGCGTGCGGCAGTTTGGCCTGGCGCCGATGATGACGCTGATGACGCGCTTCGGCCTGCCTGATGTGTCGGCGCTGTACTTCGAGAATCGTCTGGCGCGGCTGTGGGCCGAGGCCGAGGCGATCGATCACGACGGCGGATCGGCCCCGTATATCGGGCTGGAACAGTTGATGCAGATGGCTGATCAAGGCGAATTCGGCGGTGGATCGAGCGCGGCCGTCGTCAATCATGCCATCCGATCGCGCCTCGAAGCCTTGAAGAACACCCGCATCTTTGCGCGCAGCCCCAAAGAGGCGGCCTCGTTGAGCGAAGCCTATCGGTTGATCCGCGACGGCGGCGCGCTCATCGTCGATGTGTCGGGCCTGTCGAATCTGGCGCGTGAGGGCTTCGTGCAGGCCATCATCGAACTGGTGAAAGACCTGTGTTTATGGGAGATCGATCACAACGCACATCGCTTCCCGTTCATCTTCTTTGAAGAGGCGCACCTATATGTGTCGCGGTCGAGCATCGACTACATCGTGACGCGGGCGCGGCATCTGGGCATCACCAGTTTCTTTGTCACCAACATGATTCATGGTTTGGACGAAGCCGTGCTGCGGCAAGCGGATAATCTATTTCTGCTGCGTGTGCCCTTTGAGGACGATGTGCGCCATGTCTCACGTGGAGCGGCCACCGACTACGAGACGATGGCGGCCTTCGTGCGCCGCCTGCGTGAACGGCACGCGCTGGTGATCGGCAATGTCACCGCGCAGTATCCCTTGATCTTTGAAGTCGATCCTTTGAAAGGCGTGAACACGGCGGGCGAGACGCGTTTCTTCTTTCGCGCATAGTTGTAGGGAAAGATTGTTTTGGCTAACGATTGCCACGAAAGAACACAAGGAACACGAAAAAATATCTTTGTGCGCTCTGCGTTCTTTTGCGGCTATAGAGATCGATCTACGAGGTGAACCCATGAAGAAAATGACCGGCGCGGCGGCGTATGCCGCCGATTGGCTCCAGATCGATCAACGGGCGCAGGCCACCGAGCCTTACATCAAACCGTCGTCATTGGCTAAGGGGTGTCTGCTGGCTGTGGCCTTTGAGTTGCAGGGCAAGCCCAAACCGCCTTTCGACGCACGCGTGGGTCGCATTCTCTCCGTCGGGACGGACAGCCATCGACGGTTGCAACGCGGCTTGGAGCGGGCCTGTCTGGCGCAGGAAGTCTTCTTCGAAGTGCCCGAGTATCGCATCCACGGCTTCTGCGATGGCATCCTCTACATTCCGCCGTACCGCACCAAAGATCAATCGATTGTAGGTTTCTGGGCGTTGGAATTCAAGACCGCGGCCGCGTCCGAGTTCGACAAAGTCAAAGCGGCCGGCGTGCCAAAAGAGGAGCACATTCGTCAGGCGCAAATCTATTTGTGGGGACTGGATGTGTACTATCAGGGCACGCTGCCTTTGAAGGGTGCGTTGATCTACTACGAGAATCGCGACACGCTCGAACATCTGGCGTTGGAAGTTGCGCCCGATCCCGAAGCGGTGGCCGCCCTGCTGGCACGGGTCAAGGCGATGCTGAACGAGTTAGCGGCCAATCAACTGCCGACGGACGTCCTGCCGCCCGATCACTGGGGACATGCCTACTGTCCTTACCTCGATATTTGTGAGCCGGGCAAACAGGCGATGGCGTGGCAGCGATCGCAGCCAAAGCAACTGCCCGATAAAGTGCTGGCCGACATCATCGCCAAGCGCATCATCGCGAAGAAGGGCGCGGAGACGATGACGACCTCGGCCAAGAAGAAACCCGGCTCGCGCTCGCTCACCGATCTGGCCAAAGAGTTGGATTGGGAATGAGGGCGGGTGGCAATCCGCCGTTCCCGCGCTGGATTGTCAGCCAGCGGGAGCAATCGCATGGATCGAAACAAAAACCGATCGGGCACGCACACCCGATCGGTTTTGTATTACACCGGATCAACCTTCATGGCGTTCAGCGCGCAGCTTTCGGTCGTGATCGACGCGCTTTCGGGCTGATGTGATAGGCGCACGTTAATTCGCCTTTGATTTGATGTTGAACGCGCTCGATCTTCGCATCGAGCAAGCGGCGAAACAGTTCGATCTCATAGTGACAGGCTGCCTGAAACCGGCAGGCCACGCGATAGATGGCGCAGTTCTGTTCCTTCAATAGATAGCCATCCTTCACCGTTTCCCAGATAGCCATGTAACCGTTCTCGTCCTGGATTCGGGCGAGTTCGGCTACGCGTTCACCCAGGTCTTTGCCTCGCATGCGCGGCTCATATTGCGCCACCAGTTGATCCATCCGCCGCGCAAACAGCTCGTCTACCTTCGCGTCGCCGTCATGCACCTGGACCGCATCCAGCAATTGCGTCGCCAGCAAA
>JAUQXD010001067.1 GCA_030834835.1 Thermoflexales bacterium
CGATTCCGCCGGCGGTCTGATGACGTCGGAGTTCCTGCTGCTGCGCGAGCGCATGACGGCGCAGGAATCGATCGAAGCGTTGCGCGCGTGGCAGCCCGGCGAAGACAGCACCTACTATCTCTTTGTCGTCAATCAGGCGCAGCAATTGCGCGGCGTCCTGTCGTTGCGGCGTCTGATCATCGCCGATCCGCAGACGCTCATCGGCGACATCATGAACCCGGATCCGATCACGGTGCGAGTCGGCACGGATCAGGAAGAAGTCGCGCACGTCATGTCCAGGTATGACCTGCTGGCCCTGCCCGTCGTCGACGAGGGCGGCCACATGCTGGGTGTGATCACTTACGACGACGTCGTCGACGTCATCGAAGCAGAAGCCAGCGAAGACATCTTGCATCTGGGCGGCGTGCTCGACGAAGAGCGCGTGACCGGCCCGGTGCGCGTCTCGGTGCGGCAGCGTCTGCCGTGGCTGTACGTTAATTTGCTTACGGCGTTTTTGGCCGCCGGCGTCATCAGCCTGTTTCAGCGCACCATCGAACAACTGGCGGTGCTGGCCGCTTTTCAATCGATCGTCGCCGGGCAAGGCGGCAACGCAGGCACGCAGGCGCTGACCGTTGTCGTGCGCAGCCTCGCGCTGGGCGAAATCGAACTGCGCGATGTCTGGCGCATCTTGTTGAAAGAGATCGCCGTGGGCGCGCTCAACGGCCTGGCCGTCGGCACCGCCGTGGGCGTATTCGCCTACATCACCCAGGGCAGCCCGTTACTCGGCCTGATCATCGCGGTCGCCATGGTCGGCAATATGTTAGCCGCCGGTCTCGCGGGCGCGCTGGTGCCGCTCTTGTTGAAGAAGCTCAAACTGGATCCCGCTTTAGGCTCAGGCGTGATCGTCACAACCGTCACCGATGTCGTCGGCTTCGGACTCTTTCTAGGACTGGCAACCGTATTCATTCAATGGCTCACTTAAACCCGCCACACCTCATTACGCAAACCGCCCGGCTCGTCGAGCTGATCGATCGGCTGCACACTCAACCGGCAATTGCCGTCGATACCGAATCCGATAGTCTATTCGTCTATCGCGAGAAAGTGTGCCTGATTCAAATCTCGATCCCCGGCGACGACTACTTGATCGATCCGCTGGCGGATCTGGACGTCGGCCTGCTCCGATCGATCTTCGCGGCCCCGCAGATCAAGAAGGTCTTTCACGCCTCAGAGTACGACGTGATGTGTCTGCGCCGCGACTACGGTTTTACTTTCGCCAACCTGTATGACACCATGTGGGCGGCCCGTGTCCTGGGCTGGCCGCGCGTGGGCCTGGGCGATATTCTCAATGAAAAATTTGGCGTCACGCTGGACAAGAAATGGCAGCGCCACAATTGGGGCAAGCGCCCGATCGAGCCGGGCGCGTTAACGTATGCTCGATTCGATACGCACTATCTGTTGCAACTCTACGAGGTGCAGGCCGCGGAACTACGCCAGCGCGATCGGCTGGTGGAGGCCGAAGAGGTCTTCGGCGATCTGGCGCAGGTCGTCTATCGCGGCCACGAATTCACGCCCGACGATGTGTGGCACGTCAAAGGTGTGTACGATCTGAGCGCGCGGGCGCAGGCTATT
>JAUQXD010001068.1 GCA_030834835.1 Thermoflexales bacterium
CAGGTGCGCGCAAAGTATAACACAGGCAGACGGTGTGTCAAAACACACCATGCTATAATCCTCGCACTATGCGTGTCGTGATGATCTCCAAAGCGCTGGTCGTCGGCGCGTACCATAGTAAGCTCGCCGAACTGGCCGCGCGGCCCAACCTCGATCTGATCGCCATCGTGCCGCCCGCCTGGCGCGACGAGCGTGGTTCGCTGTCGTTGGAGCGCACACCCACGCGCGGCTATCAACTTATCACCACGCCGCTGCGCTTCAACGGCAACTTTCACTTGCACTACTATCCGCAACTGCCCTGGCTATTGAAACAGCTGCGGCCGGATCTCGTCCACATCGACGAAGAACCGTACAATCTGGCGACGTTTCTGGCGTTGCGATCGGCTCGCTCGATCGGCGCGTGCAGCCTGTTCTTCAGCTGGCAAAACCTCAACCGGTGTTATCCGCTCCCCTTCAATTTACTAGAACGCTATGTGCTCTTGCGCGTCGATGCGGCGATTGTTGGCAATCGCGACGCGGTGGACGTGTGGCACGCCAAAGGCTATCGCGGCCCGATAGAGGTCATTCCACAATTCGGGGTCGATCCGATCGCGTTCGCGCCGCTCCCTCGCGAGCGATCAACTGATCAGTTCGTGATGGGTTACGCGGGCCGCTTCGTCGAAGAAAAAGGGGCCGATGTTTTGCTGAGGGCCGCCGCTAGACTGGATGGCGACTGGCGCGTCGATCTGATCGGCAGCGGCCCGGCGCAAGACCGATTGATCGAGCTGGCCCGATCGCTCGGTGTGGCCGATCGGGTGCGGTTTCTGCCGTGGGTGCCGTCGTCGCGCATCGCGGAGGTGTATCGCTCGTTTGATGCGCTCGTTTTACCCTCGCGATCGAAACTCAACTGGATCGAGCAGTTTGGCCGCGTGCTGGTAGAAGCGATGGCGTGCGGCGTGCCCGTTATCGGCTCGACCTGCGGCGAGATTCCCAACGTCATCGGCGACGCGGGCTTGATCTTTCCCGAAGGCGATGAAGCCGCATTGCGCGAGCACTTGCGCTGTCTGCAAGACCAGCCCGCGCTCCGCGCCGACCTGTCGCAACGCGGCCAGCAACGCGTGCTCGATCACTTCACGCAGGCGCAAATCGCGCGCAAGACGTATGAGGTGTATGAAAGGGTATCTGGTAAATTGGTAGATTAGTAGATTGGTCCACCAGTTACCAGTCAACCCATTTACCAACTTACTAACTTACCAACTTACCGATCACCTGTCATTGTTCATTGATCATTGTTCATTTATAATCGCCCCATGAGTTCACCCTTGCGACGTGTCGCCGTTGGCGCGCAGCTCTTGCACGGACAGGGCGGCTATCGCAGCGCAGGCATTCACACGTACATTCAGCAGACGCTGCGACATTTGCCCCAGGCCGATCCGGAACTGGATGTCACCGTGTTCACGCGGCACGCGCCCGTCGATTGGCCGCCATCCATTCAGGCACGCTCGACGCGCTGGCCGACCGAACGACCGGTGTTTCGCATCCTGTGGGAGCAACTGGTCTTGCCGCGCGTGGCGCGTCGGATTCGCGCGGACATCTTGCATGCCACCGCTTTTGTCGCGCCGGTGCTGCGCCCGTGCCCGACCGTCGTCACGATCTACGATTTGAGTTATGCGCTTTTTCCGCAGTATTTTCGGGGGTTCAATCAAGCCTATTTGCGCGCAGGCACACGCTGGTCGGCACAGCACGCGACGCGCCTCATCGCGATTTCGGATCATACACGCCGCGATATTCAGCGGTTGTACGATGTGCCGCTGGACCGCATCGACGTGGCGTATCCCGGCGTCGACGAAGCGTTGCGCCCGATCGATCCGGCGGCGCTCGATCGGTTCCGGCGCGAGAAGGATTTGCCCGATAAATTCCTGCTCTTTCTGGGCACACTCGAGCCGCGCAAAAATCTGGTGACGTTGATCGAAGCCTTTGCCCGATTCAAACGCGAGTGTCCCGACGGACAACTCGTGTTAGCGGGCGGCGTGGGCTGGCTGGCCGATGAGGTCTTCGCGGCGATCGAGTCGTCGGGCGTGAAGGACAGCATCGTGGTGCCCGGTTACGTGCGGGCCGAAGAAAAAGCGTTGTGGCTGGGCAGCGCCACCGCCTTTGTGTATCCGTCTATCTATGAAGGCTTTGGTTTGCCGCCATTGGAAGCGATGGCGTGCGGCACGCCCGTGATCGTTTCCGATGCGGCGTCGCTGCCAGAGGTCGCCGGCGACGCTGGAATCTCGATCGGGCCGCGTGATCCGATCGGGTGGGCACAGGCTATACAGCGCGTGTGGGTCGATCAGTCTTATCGCGCTGAGTTACGCGAACGCGGCCTGCGGCAATCGAAGAAATTCACGTGGCTGGAAACGGCCCGCCAAACGGCCGCGACTTATCAGCGGATCACATGAGCGATCAACGGCGGCGCGGCTTGCGATCGAATGCGGGCCTGATCGGGTTGACGATCGCCGCGCTGGTGTATGGCTTGATCGAATCATTCGTCGTGGCAGCATCGTACTGGGATGGTGTGCTCGGCGTCGTGCTGGGCCTGTTCATCTGCGCGCAGCCGGCAGCTAATTTGATCGATTCACTCTATCGCGCCAGGACTGCGCGCGGCGACGAGCCAGGTTGGCTGCCGCCGCTGTTGAATGGGCTGGCTATGCTGGCCGGTATTATCGTGATTATCCTCGGCACCGTGCAATTGACGCGGGCGGCACGGGTGCATTGAGACAGACTGCTATGCTCTTCAAGCCGGACTCTAAATATCCCCGCTGGCTCATGTGGATCGTGGTGATCAGCGACGTGGTGTTGATCAACGCCGCGTTTGCGCTGGCCTACACGCTCCGCTATCGGCTGCAACTGTTCCTGTCGGTCGATCCGGCCTTTGATAATCCGCCCGAT
>JAUQXD010000110.1 GCA_030834835.1 Thermoflexales bacterium
TTGAAGCCTTATGCGCACAGCACGGGCAAGCCGGTATTGGCCAGTTGGATGGGCGGCGCAGACGTGGAAGCGGGCGAGCGCATTTTGAACGCCGCCGGCATCCCGAACTTCAAATATCCCGATCGCGCCACCAAAGCCTTCATGTATATGTGGAAGTCGGCGTATAACCTGAACGGCATCTACGAAACGCCGCACATGCCGGAAGACGAAGAGACCAAGATCGATCGCGCCAGGGCCGAGAAGATGATCCAGGAAGTGCGCGAAACCGGCCGCACCATCCTGACCGAATTTGAGTCGAAGCAGTTGCTGGCCGCGTATGGCATTCCAATCGTGGAAACCCGCATCGCCGTCACCGAAGCCGAAGCGACGAAAGCCGCCGACGAGATTGGTTATCCCGTCGTGCTGAAGTTGTACTCCAGGACCATCACGCACAAGACCGATGTCGGCGGCGTGCAGTTGAACCTGAAGAACCGCGACGCGGTGCTCACCGCCTACCGCGGCATTCAGCAGGCCGTAACCGAGAGGAAGGGCGCGGAGCACTTCAACGGCGTGACCGTGCAGCCGATGGTCAAACTGGAAGGCTACGAAGTCATCCTCGGCGCGAGCATCGATCCGCAGTTCGGGCCGGTGCTGTTGTTTGGTTCGGGCGGCACGATGGTGGAAGTGTACAAAGATCGCGCGTTGGCGCTGCCGCCGCTCAATACCACGCTCGCCCGCCGCATGATGGAACAAACCTTGATCTATAAGGCGTTGAAGGGCGTCCGCGGCCGCCGGTCGGTCGATCTGGCCGCGCTGGAAACGCTGATGGTGAAGTTCAGCCAACTCGTCGCGGAGCAGCGCTGGATCGAAGAGATCGACATCAATCCGCTGCTGGCTTCGCCCGAGCAGCTCATTGCCCTCGACGCGCGCGTGGTGCTGCACGGCCTGAATGTCACCAAAGAGCAGCTGCCCAGGCTCGCTATCCGCCCGTACCCCATTAAGTACGTGAAGCCGTGGACGACCAAAGACGGGCAGGAGATCATCATCCGCCCAATTCGCCCCGAAGACGAGCCGCTGCTGGTTAAGTATCACGAGACCCTGTCGGATCGCAGCGTGTATATGCGCTTCCTGAACCCGGTGCTGCTGGGCGATCGCATCGCGCACGAACGGCTGACGCGCGTGGCCTTTAACGACTACGACCGCGAGATGGCCTTAGTCGCGCAGTGCGAGGATTGCGACGGCGGGCCGGAGATCATGGGCGTGGCGCGACTCAGCAAGATGCACGGCCGTTCGGAAGGCCAGTTCACCGTGCTCATCAACGATCAGCACCAGGGACGCGGCATCGGCTCAGAGCTATTAAAGCGCCTGATCCAGGTGGGCCGTGACGAGAAACTGGAAGTCATCAGCGCCATCCTGTCGATTGAAAACACAGAGATGCAGCGCCTGTTCGAGCGGCTGGGCTTCACCATCAGCCCGCTGGATGAGAAGCTGTTACGAGCGGAGTTGAAGTTGTAGATGCAAGCAGAGGCGGCTCCCACGCCGCCGGATACGCGGGCGTAGGAGCCCGCTCTGCTTTGGCAGGATGCAAGATGCAGGCTGCCTCTGGCAGCACGCAAAGACTTCCGAGGTCACGTGACTTCGGAAGTCTTTTGTTTTGTCTCGAATGCCCCTCACTACCAGGCCTATCCGTTTTTAGTCCCGCGAAGCGCGTCCGTTTCAGCGTCCGCTGTAAGCTCTACCCACCGGCTTCCAGCCAGAGCAACTTTTCATCGGCTTTCACCGCACGCGCGGCTTCATGGATCAATTTGTTTAGACTTCGGCCGCAACGCAACTGCGCAGTCGGACGAGTATAACGGTCAGGGCATGGCGCCGGCTGTGCATTCAGCGCCGCATTAAAACAGGGCGCCAGGTGCTGGATCAAATAGCGTTCGGCCTTATCCAGGTCATTCTCCACGATGGCAAACCGCTCTGATCTGGAACTCAGCAACTCAATGGTAAACCTTAACGACGCGGGCCAGTTACACAGGATAAATCGCCCGATCACCGAACGACCTTTGAAACCATTCCGCAGATGTTCCCAGACCCGATCGAAAGCGACATAGGATTGGCCCACATAGAAGACAACTTCTTCGTCACGAAACACATACAGGTCCATCAAACGCCAGGCAGGTGGACATTGCTCGAGCAGCATAAAGCGTTTGACAGGGATAGCAATATCTGAAGAGTTCACAGCGGCCACATGAGTCATCGCCTTACCCCAAAGCTAGAAGATACCGGGCGACAACAACGACTTGATCTCTGGCGGAAATTTGCGCCGCCAGGCATTATCCTGCTGGCGAAAGACGGGTAAGGTCTTATCCGCCTGGGTCGCTTTGAGATACTTCCGTTTCGGAACGGCCTGTCCCGCAATCCAATACTTCGGGTATCCCCGACTGAGTCGGCCCTGGCTATTCCACATCCGTTCGATCCCGTGAGGCTCTCCGGCGTGCCAGTGCTGTTCATGCCCGAGTACGCCGTGTCCCGCCCTGAACCGCCATTCATAACCATGGAGTAGACCGTCCCGAAGACTGTGAATTTCCGAAATGAAAATACTTCCGTCTGCGTCTTCTTGCCGCCAGATGTCCAGGCCTGTTCCGTGAACGAGGCGATAGGTTCCGATGAGCTTACCCCC
>JAUQXD010000111.1 GCA_030834835.1 Thermoflexales bacterium
GATCATTCCGCTTCGTCGAACGTCATCGCGCAGTTGGCCAACGGGCAGCGCTTGCAGACCAACGGGCTGGGCTTCGGCCCCGACGATCAGGGCCTGAAGTGGCTCAATATCAAGACCGAGGACGGCAAACTGGGCTGGGTAGCCGCCGACTACGTCTCAACTGAAGTGCCGTCGGTGAAACCCGCCGATCCGCCCGCCAACGAACAGGCTATTGCCAACGAACTGCTGCGACGCACCAATGCGTTGCGCCAGCAAAACGGCCTGCCGCCGTATGCAGTCGATCCCGGCCTGACCGGGTTGGCGTTGAGTCACAGCGAATACATGTCGCAAAACGGGTTGACGCACAACGATGGGGAAGGACGCTCAGCCTCCAAACGATTGACTGGCCATGGCTACGGCGGCCGCCCTACCGAGAACATCTACTTTAGCGGCGATTTCGAAGATGCCTGGAATTATTGGTCAATCGATCCGCCGCATTTGCAAAACCTGTTGAATCCCGTCAACACCGTCATTGGGATTGGCGTGATTAAAGTCGGTTTCATCTATTACCTGACCCAAGACTTTGCCATACCGCCGCAGTGAGTGGCCGTTGGCTATGAGTCCGTCCGTGTCGCCCGTCATTCGCACACCCGATCGAATTGGCGTTGAATGAAGTGTGATACAACCATAGTACCGGGTTAGCCACCGGGGAAGATTCAGCCGAGCGGGGGGAAACATGAGTCTGAGTCTCATCTTGAAGTTGCTGCACGTCTTCGCCGCCTTTGGCCTGGTCACGGGCATCGTCGGGCGCAACATCACTTTTGTCCAGGCGGCCAAAACAACCGATCTCCAAATTGCGTATGCTTTGTTGAAAGCCAGCGAAATCTTCGAACGCCGCTTCGTCTTCCCGATGAGCGGGGCCGTGTTGGTGCTGGGCCTGATCACCGCCTGGTCGGCGAGTTGGCCGCTGCTAGGCTTTCTACAGGGCACCGCGACGAATTGGCTGTTGCTCTCGTTAGTCCTGACCGTCGCGATGGGTGCTGCGGCGCCGATCGTGCTGGGGCCGCGCCGCCGGATACGTCTCAAGCTGTTGGAAGACGCGCACGCTCAGGGCACGCTGACACCTGCCTTGACGGCCGCTCTCAACGATCCGTTCCTGCTCAGGTTCCGGTATCTAGAGTTGGGCGGCGTGTTGATCGTCATCGGCTTGATGGTATTGAAGCCGTTTTAAGCGAGGAACCGGATGAACGCACCCTCACGCGCGGAAACCTGGGCCAGCGGCGACGCTTACGAAGGCAACGTTGGGCGTTGGAGCCGGCTGGTCGCGCAGAAGTTTCTCCAGTGGTTGGAGATAGCGCCCGACCGCCTGTGGCTGGATGTCGGCTGCGGCACCGGCGCGCTCAGCCAGACGATTCTGCAACGGGCCGCGCCGCGCGGCATAACGAGCCTCGATCGATCGGCCAGTTTCATCGGCCACGTTCGATCGCGCGTCGACGATCGGCGCGTGCGGTTTGTCGTGGGCGACGCGCAGGCGCTGCCGGGCGCGGCATTGATCTATGACGCGGTCGTGTCGGGCCTCATGTTGAACTTTGTCCCGCAGCCGCAACGGGCCGTCAACGACATGGCCCGCGTGACGCGGTCGGGCGGCAGGGTGGCTGTATACGTGTGGGATTACGCCGACAAGATGCAACAGATGCGGTATTTTTGGGATGCCGCTGCCGCGCTTGACCCGGCCGCCCGCACGCTGGACGAGGGCCGCCGCTTTTCAATCTGCCAGCCGCCGGCACTAAAGGATTTATTTCAGAACGCGGGCCTGCGCGATGTGACTGTGCAGGCCATCGACATCGCGACCCATTTTCGGGACTTTGACGATTACTGGTTGCCGTTCCTGGGCGGACACGGCCCTGCGGCCGGATCTGCTGTGTCGTTGAGTGTAGAACGACGCGCCGCCCTGCGTGAGCGAATTCGTGACACACTCCCGTTCGCATCGGACGGATCGATCCCGCTGGTGGCGCGGGCATGGGCGGTTCGCGGAATGAAGGCGTAACGAACAGGGGGAGATATGCTGCAACCCGATAGGATCGTGCCAACCACCTGCCCCTACTGCGGCGTGGGCTGCACGTTGGAACTGCACCTGAAGAATGATACCGCCTACGGCGGCTTCATTTACAAAGTCACGTCGCC
>JAUQXD010001069.1 GCA_030834835.1 Thermoflexales bacterium
CAGCGAATCGGCATCGCGCGCGCGTTGGTGCTGCAACCCAAGTTCCTGGTGTGCGATGAGCCGGTCTCGGCGCTGGATGTGTCGATTCAGTCGCAGGTGTTGAATCTGTTGAAGCAGTTGCAGCGCGAGTTCGGCCTGACGGATATCTTCATCGCGCATAACATGAGCGTGGTGGAGCACATCAGCGATCGGGTGGCGGTAATGTACCTGGGCAAGATGGTGGAGCTGGCCGATCGGATCGAGTTGTATCGCAATCCGCAGCATCCTTACACTCAGGCGCTGCTGTCGGCTATCCCCGTACACAACCCCAAGATCAAGCGTGAGCGGATTTTGCTGAAGGGCGATGTGCCCAGTCCGCTGAATCCGCCGAGTGGCTGCCGCTTCCATCCGCGCTGCCCGGTGGCGATTGAGGTTTGTTCCCAAAAAGAGCCGCCATTGATTGATTTAGGCGGCGGCCATCTGGCAGCCTGCCATCTGCGAACACCAACCTCACAATAGCGCTGTTACCTGCTCATAGCAAAACGTCCGGCGAAGATTTTGGCCGGACGTTTTGCTGCCCGTGATTGCCAGCGATGATCTGGCAGTCCGGCAAAACAATGACCTGGTCGATCGGCCAGGTCGGAATCTATCCTTCCGGGTAGATCAAAGACCCGTCCTGGGTAGTGTGCCAACTTCGTTCGGCAGGTGAGTGCGTGAAAGAACGATCAAGTGTATTTTAATCTTGGTTTAATAGTATTTAGGTACTAAGCCGTTTGGATAGGATTGGCGGACTTGTTGAAGTTGGTTCAAGCATAACGGGTTTATTCAAACTGTCAGGAGGTCGCCATGCAGAGGCAATTGCGGCTGGCGGTGGTCGGCAGTATCGTTTTGGCGCTACTCGTACTCGTCTTCAGTGTGGCTTATGCCAGCTCAATTGTCGTGGATGGGCTGCCCGGCGAGTGGTCGCTGGTCGAGCGGGTCTATGAAGAATTCCCCGAAGCAATTACTCCGCCGGACGTGGAACTGACCAATGTCTTTTTCACCAACGATCAGCAGAATCTCTACTGGCGATTCGATACACTGGCCGATACCGATTGGGATAGCGACATCGGATATCTGGCCATCTGTTTGGACATTCAACCGATCGCTACGGAAGTGTTGTTTGGGCCGTGCTACGCCGATTACGTCTTGAAGATCGAGCCGGGCTTTGCCACAGTTGACTTGTGGAATGCGTCCACCGGCGAGCAGGTTATTACGGCTACAATCAGCGCCGCGTCACAATTTACGGTGACCGAAGTCGCGATCAAATTGAGCGATGTGGGTATCGATCTGAGCACGTGCTCGGCGGGTTGTTACATCAATGCCAAATTGGTCCTGGATGCCAGCCAGGTGTTCCTGACGTCGACCGGCGGCGGCATGGAGCCTACCTTTGTCGATCGCGTGCCCGATGGCGGTACGGTCCCAGACCCCGCCCAGCCATACATCACATTCTCGGCGCGCGTCGGGGCGGGCAGCCCCACCGCCATTAACCTGGCGGAATTTAACGTTCGCGTCGTCAACACGCGGCCTTTCGATTGGCGCGTCGTGGTGGCCTTAAGTGTCTTGGTTACCGGATTAATCGTCGTTCGCCGCGTCAAGAACTGAGACTTCGATCAGGGAGGTTGGGATATGCTACGCAAGACCTTGTCGATCTTCATGGTGGTGACCTTGCTGTCGGGCGCGTTTGTCTTCTCGCCGGCAGCGGTCGAGACGGCGCAAGCCGCGCCCAATGCCGCGATTACGTACAACCTGTACGCCACCGACGGGTACATCACGCTGGCTGATGGTAAGCCGCTCTATATCTACGGTTTTGTCGGCGGGCGCAGCACCGATCCGCTGACTTATTATGATGCCGGTACGGCTCAGGCTTACGATGATCCGGGTGTGGGTGGCGCTCACAATCCGGCGCCCGCCCCGTCTGGCGGCATCCGCACAGCAGCCGAAGAGCCGCTCCTGGGCAAAGCGCAACTGCCCGGTCCGGCGATTTATGCTGCCACCGGCGACGTCGTCGAAATTCGCCTGAAGAACCTGGGCATCCAGGCTAACACCATTGCGCCCAACGATCCGCACTCGATTCACTTACACGGTCTGGATGTGGACGCGGCCAATGACGGTGTGCCGGAAACATCGGTGGGCGCAGTTCCCGCCAATTTGTGTGCCAGCGGCGATTCCGACGTGACGTCACCCTATGATTGCGTGGAATTCGGCTCTACTCTGGCTCCCGGCGCCGGCAATGTGATCGTCTATATGTTCACGCCCGATACGCCTGGCACCTCCATGTGGCACTGCCATCAGGAGGCCGATATTCACGTCCAGATGGGCATGTACGGTGCGCTGGTCGTTTACAATCCGACTGATCCTGCTTATCTGAACGGCGGCCCTGGCAAGGGCTTTGGCGGCACCTACAATGGCTTCCGGTACGATAAAGACATCATCATGTTGCTGTCGGAAGTCGACACGACTTTCCATGATGCCGAAGCCGGTCTGTATGAAGGACTGTATCCCGCTGTGACCGTCACGGCCACCGATGGCACCACGGCGACGATTCCGGGCACG
>JAUQXD010001070.1 GCA_030834835.1 Thermoflexales bacterium
CACACTTGCCGGTCCCCGGCGTGATCACGTCGGTGAAGTAGAACCACGATCGATAGGTGGATGTGATTGCTTCGCACGCGCCCACTTCGGCATAGTGCCCGTACCGATCGAAATACTGGCTGTCCGACGACAGATGGTTGAACACGCCGTCGAGGATCACCTTCATGCCGCGCGCATCGGCCGCGGCTACCAGATCGATCCAGTCTTGCAGCGAGCCAAAATACGGATCGATCTTCAAGTAATCCTGCGTGTCATAGCTGTGATTGGACCCCGCATCAAAGATGGGGTTGAAGTAGATCACCGTCACGCCCAACGCTTGCAGGTAGTCCAGTTTTTCAGTCACACCTTTCAGGTCGCCGCCCATGTAATCGCGGCCGCGTGGGGTTTCGGGCAACGGCACGGTGACGGTGGGCGGCACCGCCCACGGGGGCGGCGGGCCGAAGCGCCACGGGCACGTAATGGTGTTCGCGCCGACGTAGTTGCGGCAATGGCCCTCGGGCAGGGTGCCCCACGGCAGGCTGACCACCGGATCGTCGTAACGCACGTCGCCGGTCTGCGGATCGTTGGCCGGATCGCCGTTGCGGAACCGATCAGGGAAGATCTGATACACGACCGCATCCTGCATCCACTCGATCGGTTGGAAGGCCGGATCGTACACCGCGATCACGTAGCTGTTGTCCACCGGCGTGAGCGTCGCTGTGCCCCAGCCGCCATCCTTGAAATCATCGTCGGCATAGTACATGGTCGCCGTGCCGTCAGTGACAATGAAGCGATAGTACAGATTGGTCAACTGGGCCGGCGTAACGGTGTATTGCCAGTAATCGCAGGTGTACGCCGCCAGCGCCGCCGTGTAGCATGGAATGCCCTGCGCCACGCGCGTCATGTCGCGGAAATATTCGCTGCCCAGCGTCGTGTCGTAAAAGCGAATTCGCACGCCGCTTACATCATTGGCAAAGGTCCGAAAACGCAGAATAACCGGGGTGTTCTGAGTGACTGCGCCAAACGGCACGCGATACAGTGAGTCTTGCGAGTTGTGTCCCAGGCCGGGCATTTCCACCAGGTTGTCCTGCCCGGACAGCGGAGCCGACTCGATCGGTTCCACGACCGCCGACGATTGAAGCGCACGATCGGTTTCGGTCAGCGGTGCGGCATTAGCTGGCAGTGCGCCTAACAACAGCGCCACGATCATCAGCCAATTCAATGTTCTCATCTTGCGCATGGTTCCTCCTCAGGGGTTATGGGTCAGGGTCGATGGGAGTGTTGGCTGATCCAAATCACGCCATGCGGGCTCCTCTCTGTGACTGGAGTTCACAAACCGGTTTGCGAGTTAGTGCTTATAAAACGCGCCAACGCACACCGTCAAGGCGCACGTTACTACAGGCGCGATGCCTTAAGATTGCGGCTCGGCCGGGTAATCGTAGAAACCCCGGCCTGTCTTGCGGCCCAGCCGATTGGCGTCCACGCGCCGCTGCTGACCGGTCACCGGCCGAAAGCGCGACTCGTGAAAGTAAGCCTGATAGATCGATTGCGTCACGGCGAGATTCACGTCCAACCCGATCAGATCCAGCAGCTCAAACGGCCCCATTTTGAAACCGGCCGCACGCGCGATGCGATCGATCGTTTCAACGTCGGCCACGCCTTGATCCAACAAGCGCAGCGCCTCGCCGTAGAACGGCCGCGCCACCCGGTTGACGATGAAACCCGGCGTGTCTTTCACCACCACCGGCGTCTTACCCCAGCGTCGAGCCAGATCGATCAGGCGGCTGATCGTCCCATCAGACGTCAGATCGCCGCGCACGACTTCGATCAGCGGCATGACGGGCGCGGGGTTAAAGAAATGCAGCCCGGCAACGCGATCAGCCCGCTGTGTTGCTCCGCCCAATGCGGCAATCGACAGCGACGACGTATTGCTGCACAGGATCGTTTCATCACAGCATAAATGATCGAGCGCGCGAAAGAGATCGCGCTTCAGGGCCAGGTCTTCGGGCACGGCTTCGATCACGATCGTTGTGGCCGACATATCCGCCAGATCGGT
>JAUQXD010001071.1 GCA_030834835.1 Thermoflexales bacterium
GCACGGCCGACCACATCGCAGACCGACTCGCCCTAGACTTGTTCCGCGAGGCCGCCGCCCAACCGCGAGCTTCGACCCTGAGTTTCTTGCACAGCGCGAGAGCAGGAGCGTGAACGTGTCGGTAATCATGCTACAGTGTCAGTTATTCAGTTAATTGACCTAGACGAAGACGGCACTGACGAAGCAATTTTACACACCCGCGCGGTGCGTTGTGATGGTGGACGACTTGACTTTGGCGGATTGAGTGTTGCCTTTGGCAGAGATAAACAAACTAATCAATGGCATGGCACAGTGATTTGGCCCTGTTTTGATACAGGATGCAGCTGGGCTGACACTTGGATACAAAGCACTCAACCATCAGTTCAGAGACTCAATGTTCGCGATTCGCAGGGGAATTCATTTCTGCTTGTAGCGGGTGGGTATGTAGGAGCGGATGCAAACCATAAGTTCTTAATTGTCTGGCGTTGGGACGGTGCTCATGCTACTCGAACATTGCTTCTGCACCTACATGATTGGTGCGGATGGCCTATCAAATGGGAGGTCACCGAAGAAGGTTATATCGTTATCCCAGCAACTGGCGAAACTTCACGATGCGAAGCAAGTCCAAACGCAGTCTATGCCCTGCAGGGTGATACGTACGCGCTTGTCGAGCAATCTAAGCCATAATTGCGAGTACAAACTATGCGTCTCGTCATTCAACGTGTCACTCATGCCACCGTCACCGTCGATGGGCAAGTCGTCGGGCGCTGCGGCGTTGGCTTCTGCATCCTGATCGGCGTGAAGGCGGGCGACACTCAAGCCGAAGCGAAGTGGCTCGCCAACAAGGCCGCCAATCTGCGCGTCTTTGAAGACGCCGAGGGGAAGATGAATCTATCGCTGCTGGACGTGAAAGGCGAAGCGCTCGTTGTCTCGCAGTTCACACTATACGCCAACGCGCAGCGCGGGCGACGGCCGGATTTCATCGACGCCTCGCGCCCCGAAGAGGCCGAACCGTTAGTGGATTACTTCGTGGATCAACTCCGCGCCGAAGGCATACCCACGCAAACTGGCGTCTTCCGCGCCATGATGCAGGTGGAGATTCACAACGACGGGCCGGTGACGATTATCATTGAGAAGTAAGAAGCGAAACGTTGGACGTAATGCGTGGTGCGTACTGTAATCCGCTCATCCGTTAGCCAGCCGCTGAGGACCGGCATCCGTTTTATCCGCTTGTCCGTTTCCCGTCCGTTGACCGCATCCGTTGCCGCAAAATTTCATACAGCACAATCGAACCCGCCACCGCCGCATTCAACGAATCGACCTGGCCGCGCATGGGCAGTTTCACCAGAAAGTCACAACTCTCCCGCACCAGGCGCCGCATGCCTTCGCCCTCATTGCCCACGACCAGCGCTGTCGCGCCTTTCAAATTGGCTTGATCCAGCGGCACGGCTTCCGGCAGATTATCCAGCCCCGTCACCCATACTTCATGTTCTTTTAACTCGGTGATCGCCGCGACCAGGTTGACCACCTGCGCAATGAGGATGTGTTCGCTTGCACCGGATGAGGCGTTGACCACTGCTTGCGTGACCTCGGCCCCACGCCGCTGCGGGATGATCACGCCGTGCGCGCCGACGGCTTCGGCGGTGCGCAGCAACGTGCCCAGATTCTGAGGGTTTTGAATCACGTCGAGGATCAAGATCAGCGGCGGCTCGTTGCGCTCAACCGCTCGTTCGAGGATGTCATCGAGCGTGGCATAAGGATACTCGTTAACCTCGGCCACGATACCCTGATGGCTGTCCGTGATGCGATCGAGCAGCTCGCGCCGCACGCGCTGCACCGGGATACCGCGCTGTTGGGCCATTTGCAGCGAGTCGGTCAAATGGCCGCGCTCTTGCACACCTTCGGCTACCAGCAGCTTGTAAACCTCGCGTCGATTGGCGCGCAGCAATTCATAGACTGAGTTGCGGCCGTAAATCGTTTCTTTCATTGTTCACCATAAACCACGAAGGACACGCAGCAACACTCAGAACATCTTCGTGCCACTTCGTGCCCTTCGTGGTTGAAGTTGTTTATTTCGTAAGCCGAT
>JAUQXD010001072.1 GCA_030834835.1 Thermoflexales bacterium
GCCCGCAGCAGCCGCACAGGGGATGAGCGCGAATGCCCTGGGCCGCCGCGAATTCCTACGCCTGATGGGCGGCGTCAGCACCGTCGCCGTGATTGCGACCATCGGCGCGGTGGATGCGCTGAAGACCACGGCAGTCGCAGCTGCAACGACGCAGGTGACCGGCGCATCCAGCACGACCAACACCACCAGCACAACGCAGACCACGACCAGCGCTCAACAGAATAGCAGTAGTTGCGTGGTGCGCTGCAACAAAGGCTGCTCGTATCCCGGCCACTGCCGCCGTTATACGGACAGCAATAACAACGGCAAGTGTGATCTGGGCGAGTGCACAACAGCGTAGGCGAATGCCCCTCACGCCGCCAGAAGCATGCAGCACACATGCGGTGCAGTGCTCCCGTCTTCGCCCCCCGATCCCTCATCCCCGATCCCCCTTCTTAACCACTATTCATCTTTTCTCGATAAGTTCTGCACAACAAAGAGGTATCTTTTTAACAGATAGTGGCAGTGGGCCACTATACTGACCAAAGACTGGAGGCTGGTATGACAGGATTGAAGAAATATGTTGGTTTAGCCACGTTGGTGGCAATCGTGGCCGCCCTGGGGATTAGTTCGGCGGTGTTTGCGCAGAGCAGCACGACGCCGACCCCGGCGGCGCCGACGGCTCAGACCGCCCCGATGGGCCATCGTGGTGGTGGCTTTGGCCTGCGCAGCCAGGCGGCGTTGGAAGCGGCCGCTAAAGCGCTGGGCATGACGGCCGATGAGCTTAAGGCCCAGTTATGGGGCGGCAAGACTTTGGCGGACATCGCCACCGAGAAGAAGGTGGACATCGCCACGGTGCAGAAGGCCGTCGAGGCGGCGGAACTGGCCGAGACCAAGACCGCCATTCAGGACGCGGTGACGGCCGGCACCATCACCCAGGCCAAGGCCGACTGGCTATTGGAAGGCCTCGACAAGGGCTACTGGGGTTCGGGCAAGGACGGCGGGTTCGGCGGCTTCGGTGGCTTCGGCATGAAGGGTCTTGACGACTTTGGCATGCCGCCCGGTGGTCGTGGCGGACATGGCGGGCGTGGTGGCTTCGGCGGCCCTGCCGGCGCACCGCCCAGCGGAACCGCACCGGACAGCAACGGCACAACGACGCCGAACAGCACGCCGAACGGCGCCACCACCAGCAAATCGGCGTTCTAGTCTAAACTTCACAGCATTTCAATGATGAGGGTGGCCGGGCCAGCATGGTTCGACCACCCTCTCATCGCTGTTTATCGCCAGCAATTCTCAATTTGAACCGGAGCGCACCCGATCGGTTGTCAAATCCGCCGGCCTGTCCGCTGGATTTGGTAACACCGCACTGCGCCACCACAGTGGGGCAAGTGTCCAGCGGTTTGCAACGGCGCACTTTCGTCCGGCGTGCGCATAAACCTCTTGGGGTTCTCCCTACTTGAGCGGAAATTCATTTTTCCAGACTGGCGACGAAGGCCCGGATGTCATCTGCGAGCAGCTCAGGTACTTCCAGCGCGGCGAAATGGCCGCCATGCTTCATGGTCGTGAAGCGCTTGATATCAAAAAAGCGCTCTGCAAACTCACGGGGCGGCTGGCCAATATCCCTGGGAAATAGCGCGATAGCTGTGGGGACGTTTATTTTCATGTCCCAGCCTGACGCAGTGCTATCGCCAGACCACTCGCTTGCAGCGGACGCCAGGCTGGTCTCGTCAGCGCTCCAGTCGCTCGCTCCCGTACTGGCGCTGTCCCAGTCATCGCCCATGCCTTCGTTGTAATAGCGGATGGACGAACGGATGGTGTTGTTGAACCAGTAGAGCATCACATTGGTGATGAGGTCGTCATAGCCGGGCAAGGTTTCACACAACCGCTGAAAGTGTTGAATCAACCAGGCCGCCAAACCGACCGGCGAATCACTCAGGCCGTAGGACAGGGTCAACGGTTTGGTTGACTGAATCGAAACATAGCCAGCTTCGGTAGTGCCCCAACTTTCGATGGATGTCAGGAGTTCCTTCTCGGCTTCCGACGCCTGTTCCCTGTCAACCATAAAGTAGTTTCCAAATGGCACATCATTCAGGTGCAAACCTGTCACTCGGTCGGTGTATGTGCGCGCCAGCTCTTGCGCAACCGCGCTGCCCCAGTCACCACCGTGCACCACATATTTTTCATAGCCCAGGCTCTCCATGAGTTTGGCGACGATGTTTGCGGCCAATGTTGCTTTCATTTGGCCCTCGCCAGGCTGAGACGAGAAGTCAAAGCCAGGCAGCGAAGGTATGATCACGTTAAAGCTCAGGCTGTTTTTGCCACGACCATTCCGGCCACAGAGCCGGTCGATGAGGCCGATGTAACTGTAAAATGAGTCACACCAACCATGCAGTAACACCACAGGCACAGCGTTGGACTGCGAGGACTTTTCGTGAATGTAGTGAATATCCAGGCCGTTCAGCTTCGTCACATAATGCTTGAAGCGGTTCAGGTTTGCCTCGACGGCCCGCCAATCATATTCCTCGATCCAATACTTGGTCAGCTGCTGCATGTAGTGCAGCTCAGTGCCTTTTTGCCAGCCAGTCGGCTGTATTTCGTTCGGCCAGCGAGTGTTTTTAAGCCTGTGGCGTAGGTCGTCAAGCATGGCCTGCGGTATGTCGATTGTGAAATCTCGGGTAGCCATTGTAGATAGTCTCCTTAGGTATTTTCGGCGCGTGCGCCATTTATCGTGTCGTGGACTGGTCCGGAGAGAACTTGTGGAAACAGCCACCTGTATTTGACTATACCTGAGGATCAGGACAGAATTGGTCCTGATTACGGGAGGTTTTGTAATATGTATTCGCCCACAACCCGATTGTTAACCGTGCTGGAACTGCTGCAATCCTTCAACCGAATAAGTGGCCCCGAGATCGCGCGGCGGCTTGAGATTGACGTGCGCACTGTTCGACGATATATCGTCATGCTACAAGATATGGGCATGCCCATTGAAGCAGAGCGCGGCCCGTATGGTGCGTATCACCTGCAGCGTGGTCATCGACTGCCGCCTCTCATGTTCACGGATGCCGAGGCCGTTGCATTCACGCTGGGGTTGATTGCCATTCGGGAGTTTCGCTTTCCCGTTGAGGTCGCCGCGGTGGAAGGAGCCCTGGCAAAAACTGAACGTCTCATGCCCGAAAAACTGCTACAGCAGGTCAAGAGCTTGCAAGAAGCCATCACGCTCAATGTCTCGGCCACACCGGTCATGCTCCCGACGGATTTGGTCGCGGGACTCAGCCTGGCCGTTCAGCAACGCCAGCGGGTTCACTTACAGTATCGTTCCTGGAGTGGCGAAGAGACGGAACGCGATTTCGATCCGTATGGGATCGTTTTTAATGCGGGCTACTGGCACACCATCGGGTATTGTCACTTGCGCCAGGGGATACGAACGTTTCGACTCGATCGAATCATCAAGTTGGAACCGGGCGGGCGGCACTTTGAACGCCCTGAAGATTTTGATGTCGTCGGCCACGTGTCGCACTCCCTCGCATTCATCCAGGGCGCCGAGGAAGTCGAGGTTGTGTTAGGAACCAGTCTGGAACACGCCCGACAGGTGCTACCGCCGGTTATGGGAACGCTAGAGACATCAGACGGGGGCGTAATCTTTCGTCGTTCGGCTATTCAACTGGAGTGGGTTGCGCATGTATTGGCCAGTCTTGATTTCCCGGTGCACATCATAAGACC
>JAUQXD010000112.1 GCA_030834835.1 Thermoflexales bacterium
CCATAGATTGGCGGAGGTAGCCGGGATATTATCGCCGTTGTAGGCGGTTGCGCCCGTACCCGCGACCGTCGTGATAATGCCGCTGGCATCGACCCGGCGGATGCGGTGGTTGGCGGTATCGGCAATGTAGAGGCTGCCGTCCGGCGCGACGGCGATGTCGCGGGGTTGATTAAGCTGCGCGCTGAGCGCTGTGCGGTTATCGCCGTTGTAGCCATTGAAGCCGGCGCCTGCTACGCGCGTAATGATGCCTGTCACGGTGATCTGCCGAACCCAGCTGGCAAACCAATCGACCATATACCAGCTGCCGTCGGGGGCAAAGTCCACCGCATACGGCCCGGTCAGACCCGCCAACGTCGCCGTGATGCCCTCGCCGTTACTGGACTGCGTGCCCGTCCCGGCCACGGTATTGATCACACCGCCGCCCGCTTCCAGGCTGCGCTGCTCGCCAGTGCCCAGATACACCACATCCCGATTGATGTCGTAGGTGTGATGTGCACTCAGGCTCCAGCCGCCCAGGCCCAGCTGGCGCGCATCGAAGTTGTAGAGCGTTACCTTGAACTCTTGCGCGATTTCCACTTCCTGACGCGCTCGCACGCCTGTAATCGCCCCGCCAAACTGGGCAAAAGCGCGCTCGTTTTGGGCGGGGGTGCGATAGACGGCCTGATAGATGTATTTGATGCGCACGGTGGCAATCTGCGCGCCCTGAACGAGATCGCCGTCGACGTCCTTGCCGTCCCAGACAAAGGTGTAGCTTTGACCGTTCGTGGGCAGGAACGATTTTTCGATCTTGCGCCCGGCGATCAGAATATCCAGATCGATACGTTTCACTTCGGGCGGCAAACCGGCGCCCTGACTTAACGGGATGACGATCGTTCGATCGACGGCGCGGCCCGGCACCCGATCGCTCACGTAATGCAATTGATACGGTGTGCCCACGACATCCAGCACTTCACCCAACACTTGATTCTGGCAGTTGATGATCGATCCGCGCCGCACACACGGCCTGGGTGTAGAGTTGGTGCGTGGCGCGGGTTGATTGGGGTCGCGCGCACCATCAGGCGGACCATACGGCCAGTTGCAATCCCACGGCGTGAAGTGCGGAATGGGCACACGCCACAGCGTCTGACCCGCCAGATACAAAGTGGCAAGGTTCTGCCGCTCAGCCAGCGTGATGGCGATGTCCATTGTCGCGGTGACCACATCGCCGTTGTCGATCGCGCCGTCGCCGTCGGTGTCGAGATTGGCCGCGCCGCCCGCAACATTGATGATCTTCACCACTCGACCGTTATCCGCGGCGATCCAGGCCGCCTTCTGCCGATCATAGTAACCGGTTGGCACGGCTGTGCCGGTGTCAAAGCCGAGGAAGTTTTCACTGTAGTGAATCAGCGGTTGGCTGAAACGCACTTCGGTCGCGCCTGCCGTCAGGGCTTCATCGACGCTGTATTCCAACGCATAGGTGTAGCCGCTGGCGGGCGGCAGTTCGGCGGGCATGGCCTGCGGGCCGTTGGGACCCACGGTGTATTCGGTGGCGCGCACGTTCAGCGTGCTGATGGTCTGTGTCACGCCGCCGGGCAGCACCAGTTCGGCCTGTGTGCCCGCCGGAAAAAAGACGCGCGCCTGCCGCGTGCCGTCGTCGTCCGTCATCACGGTGCCCTGCGCCACCTGCATGCCGCCCGCCGTTAGATCGATCGTGGTGACGTTCGCATCGAGCGACAGCAGCGCCACTTCGGACAGCAGCGCGTAATCGCGCATCGCCGGTGTGATCTGGCGCTGTGCGGGCAGATAGCCGGCCTTCTCGTAATCTACGGTCAACAGCGTGCCGCCGTTCACCATCAACTCAAACAAGCCGTCGGCATTGGTGAGGGCCGTACCGTATTCGGGATGTTGTTTGACGCTGATGGTGACGCCAGGCAAAGCCGCGCCGTTCTGGGTGCAGACCTTGCCGCGCAAAACGGCCGCTTTCTGCGGATCAATCGCCGCGGTCGCCGTTGGCCGATCGGGTTGGCGCAGTCCCAACGGCTGATCACCCGTCACAGCCAGACTTGATCCGCTGCGTTGAATGATCGGCAGGAACAGGCGAAATGACGTGGCCTCGGCCACGGTACAGATTGCAGTGGTGGCCTGCGCTACAGCCGCCGAGGGCAGTGTGTCGGTTGCCAGGGCGGGGGCAAACACCGCCGACAGCAGAATGGATAACGAGAGCAAGCCAGAGAGCAGGCGCGAGTGTTGAATCGGTTGAGTCATGTCGTCTCCTCCAGGACAAAGTAAAAGATTGGCCCTCTTCCTGGTTAATAAGAAGAGGGTCAACTTAGGCGGTGAGCGTGAACCGTTGGATTTTAAGCCGCGGCAGTTGCCGCCTGGCCAAACGCCAGGTCATAGCTGTGGCTAAAGCGATTATCGGGATCGTACAGCGCCTTGAGCGTCTGCAACCGGCGATAGGCATCCGTCGAGAAGCCGTCGCGCGAGTGCGCCGCTGCTTCCTCGCCTTCCAAGAAGTTCAGATAGACCCCGCCGGTTAAATGCGACCGCAGCGCCTGCTTAAAGCGCGCAGAGTGCTGCCGGAGCGCGGCCTGTGCTTCCGGGGTGGGAGCCATGCCCACCCACTGCAGGCTATGTGGCGCGGTGCGGTGACTGAAGGCGCTGGCACTCGGATCGACGCGCGCGATCGCACCGCCGGCGTGGCGCACCTCGAGCGCGGTGAGCGGCGTCAGACCGTGTGCGGCGGAACTATAGTTGAGCAGGGTCGTCAAGGTTTCGTCGCTGAGATCGTTCAGCCAGGCGCCTGAGCTCAGTCCGGGCGAGGGATTGGGTGGATCCTTGCTGACTTTGCCGATGTCCGAAAACGGCCGCGCGGCAAAATCGTCAATGAGGGGCGTCTGCCAGTCGCGCCAGAATTTCAGCATAGCTTCGCCCTGTTCGATCGGGCCGCAATATGCACCGCGAATCTGCGCAATCGATTTGCCGCGCAGCGGTTCGGGAAAGAACGGCAGCGGCGGATAGTTCATGATCACGATCGCAGAGGTCAACTCGTCGGGCGCGTTGGCGCTCCATTCACGATAACGCGCGAACACGGCGGGCGCTTGCTCGATCGGGTAATACAGATTGCCGCCATAAAACTCGGTTACGGGATACAGTCGAATCTCCATGCCCGTGACTACGCCCAGACTGCCGCCGCCGCCGCGCAAGCCCCAGAAAAGATCGGTGCGTTGTTGTTCGCTGGCAGTCCCGATCTGCCCGTCGGCGGTGACGACTTCAAAGCAATTGACGCTGTCGATGGATAGGCCGTACTTGCGCGCCAACCAGCCCATACCGCCGCCCAGCGTGTAGCCAATCGCGCCGACGCCGGACGATGAGCCGAGCAGCGGCGCCAGCCCCACGGCTTGCGCTTGCTCCAGCACTTTGCCCCACTTCGCGCCTGCGCTGACCCAGGCTGTACGCGACTCGGCATCAATGCGAACCTCGGTCATGTTCGACGTGATGATGAGCAGGCTGTCATTGGCCGGGCGCACGACGCCGTGGCCGGTGGCCTGCACGGCTACTTTCAGATCGGCCTCACGGGCGAAGCGGACGGCTTCGGCGATGTCGGCGGCGCTTTCGGCCACGACGATCAGCGCCGGGTGTTGATTGACGGTCAGGTTCCACGCGGCGCGCAGGTCATCATAGTGCGGGTCACCCAGACCGATGACCTGACCGGCGACTCGCGCCTGCAGTTGGGCGACGGTCGCCCCGTTGGCATAAGTGAGTGGTGTTTCCAAAACGTTTTTCATGACTCCTCCATGATGATATTGATAGAACAGCGAATGGCTCACCCGGCAATAAACGCCGCCGATTGTTGAATGGTTCCCTCACCCTCGACCCCTCTCCACTCGACCGCTTTTCGTCGAGAGGAGAGGGGCAGGGGGTCGAAGATGCCGCGTGCTTCTGGCGGCGTGGGGCGCTATGGCTGCGCGCAACCTTATGGTTGCGGGAAGATCACGCCGCGCACCGAGTGCCAGAGTTGATGCCAGACCAGATATGCTGGCAAGCCATCGTCGGGATCGTCGTACCAGCACTGCGTGTTATAGACGGCGTCATAGGCCACGCGCGGATGCCCACCCGTATCGATCGACAGCACGGGCGTCAGACTGCTCCATAGACCCACATTGCAGTGCGGTGGGCGCGCTACCGGATATTCTTGATCCAGCGTCGTGGCGGTTTCGACGGTCGTGTTGTGCCAGTTGGCTTGAGCGCCTTCACAGTCGGTGTCGCATGAGATATAGCCCAGCCCGTCGCCCAGACTGCGGATGTAGGCAATGCGCGGCTGACCTTGAGGGTTGAACTCCAGATCGGGATGTTTGCCCACGCCAGAATTCAAGCCCAGATTGAGTTTTTGCCACGCCGCATCGTTGAGGCAATTACTGTTGCATGAGGCGAAGTACAATCGCTCACCGGTGTTGTCGAGCGTCGCGCCTTTGTAGAAAGCGATGCGCGGCCGATCGTTCTTGTCCACCTCGATGTCCCACGACACATACGGGCCGGAGTCGCGCTCGAACAACTTCACGCGCTGCCACTGATTCACATCGCCGCAGTTGCTATCGCAGGCCACGTAGTAGAAAGCCGTGTCACCCCCCAGCGGATCGATCATCGCC
>JAUQXD010000113.1 GCA_030834835.1 Thermoflexales bacterium
CGCGGATTCGGTCTGCCTGCTGCATGCGCTGAAAACGCTCGCCCCCGAATACAATCTCCGGCTGCACGTGGCGCATCTCGACCATCAACTGCGCGGCGACGCGGCCCGCGCCGATGCCGACTTCGTGCGCGACCTCGCTCAGCGTTGGAACTTGCCCTGCACGATCGAGGCCCGCGATGTGGCGGCGTTTGCGCGCGAGCATAAATTGTCCATCGAAGAGGCAGCGCGACAGGTGCGTTACGGTTTCTTGATCGAAGTGGCGTTGGCACAGGACAGCGAAACCATCGCCGTGGCGCACCACGCCGACGATCAAACCGAGTCAGTATTGATGCACTTCCTGCGCGGCAGCGGATTGGCCGGCTTGCGCGGCATGTTGGCTAAAACCAAGATATTGGAAGTTAGCGGTTGGAGGTTGGAGGCTGCTACCAGGGACCTGGAACTGGTGCGCCCGCTGCTGGATGTGCCGCGTGCTGAGATTGAAGCGTATTGCGCGCAGCACGACTTGCCTTTTCGAACCGATGCCACCAACGCGGACACGACGTACTTCCGCAATCGCTTGCGCCACGAGTTGCTGCCGCTACTGGAAACGTACAACCCCAACTTCCGCACGATCCTGCGCCGCACCGCCACCGTCGTTGCCGCCGATTATGAGTTGCTGGAGGCGCATCGCAACTTCGCGTGGGACATGACTTTGCTCGATGAAACCGCCACGGAGATCACGTTCAGCCTGTCGGCGTGGCGTGAACAACCGATCGGCACACAGCGCGCCCTGCTGCGCCGCGCGATCCATCAACTGCGATCATCGCTGCGCGACATCGACTTTGTTCACGTCGAGGACGCGATCGAGTTGCTGGCCCGCGCTACCACCGGCGATCAGGCCACGCTGCCGCAAAACTTGATTTTGGAAGTCAGTTACGATACGTTCACGATCGCGCCGCGCGATCAGCTCAGCGTGCCCGATTGGCCGCAGCTGCCCGAAGGTCTCTCGTCGCTGGCCGTCACCGTGCCCGGCCTAACGCCCCTGCCCGAGTCAACGTGGTTGCTCGAAGTCCAGTTGCTTCAGGCGGGCGACAGTCCGTTGCGGTGGATCGCTGGACTATCGTCCAGCGCGAGCGGCGGCTTCACAGCCTATCTGGACGCCGATCAACTGGGCGACGCGTTATCCCTTCGTCCACGTCAATCCGCTGATCGTTTTCAGCCGCACGGTCAGCCAACGTCGCTGCGATTGAAGGATTGGCTGATCAGTGTTAAAGTACCGCGCCTCGTGCGCGATCGAGTGCCGCTGCTCGTCGCGGGCGACCCTGTCGCCGGCGATCAGATCGCATGGGTACCCGGCGTGCGCGTGGGCCAGCCGTTTATCGTGACGGAACAGACGCGGCGAGTTCTCAAATTGACCTTTCACAAATGACTCGTTGATACTGCGTAAAGCGTACTGCGTAACAACTCTTTACGCATTACGGATTACGCATTACTCATCATGGACATTCCCCTCAACCAACCCAAAACTACCGCGCTCAATCGCGGCTACCTCATCGGCCTGACGGGCATCTTCTTCTGGTCATGGACCGGCATCTTCATCAGTTATCTGCTAAAGAATTATCCACTTGCGCCGATGACGCTGGCCTTCTGGCGCGACGTGATCGTGACTATCTCGTTGCTGATCGGGATACTCATCTTCCGAAAGAGCGCGCTGAGCGTCGCCGCATCCGATCGGAAGTTGCTGATCCTCTACGGCCTGTCACTGACGTTTATGAATGTGACCTGGACGTGGTCGGTGGCGTTGAACGGCGCGGCTGTCTCCACGGTGATGGTGTATGCGTCGCCGGGCATCACGGCACTGGCCGCGCGTTTCTTCTTCAAAGAACGCCTCAGCCCCATTCGCGTCGCCGCGTTTGTGAGCAGCCTGATCGGATGTGTGCTGGTGGCGAAAGCCACTGATCCCGCGCAGTGGAATTTGAACGCAGGCGGCATCCTCATTGGTGTGCTGTCGGCGTTTAGTTTTACGGCCTACAGCCTGGTGGGTAAAGTCACGTCACAGCGGAAAATCAATTCGTGGACGGCGACGTTGAGCGCCTTTGTCGTGGCCGCGATCGCGCTGTTGCCGATTTCGCTGCTGTCGCTATCGGGGGCGATGGCCGATCGGGCGTCGCTGCTGTCGTTGGGCATGCACCTGGATGGCTGGTTGATCTTGATCGTGCTGGCCGTGATTCCCACTGTCGTCGGTTTTGGCTTATACACGGCCAGCCTGGGGCATCTGCCCGCGGGCACGGCGAATTTGCTCGCGACACTTGAACCGGTGTTGACGACGATCTGGGCCTATCTGCTGTTGCATGAGTCGTTGGACGGCGGCCAGCTGATCGGCGGAGCGTTGATCTTTGGCAGCGTCATCGCGCTGCGATTGGAAGAGAAATAACATGGAACCTAAATTCAACCTGTGGATCGAGCACAACGGCGTGGTGGTGTTGAGCGAGTGGCGCGTGAAGCTGCTGGAGGCGATCGATCAGACCGGCTCGATCAGCCGCGCGGCCGAGAAGATGAAGGTCACTTATCATCGCGCGTGGGAGAAGCTGCACGAGATGGAAGAGGGCCTGGGCTATAAGTTGATCAATGCGCAGGTGGGCGGCGCGGGCGGCGGCGGCGCGGAGTTGACCGATCAGGGCCGCGATCTGATGAAGCGTTTCCGCGCCTTCGAGCAGGGCCTGCGGGACGAGATCGACGATCGGTTTGAGGCGGCCTTTGCGTCGCTGGCCTGAGCAATTGGCCTCACGCTAAGCCGCAGAGTCGCAAAGTTTTATTTGCCTTTGCGGCTTAGCGTGAGCCGCGTTCGGCGTAGCCGACCTGGTCAGCGAAATTTGATCGACAAAAAG
>JAUQXD010001073.1 GCA_030834835.1 Thermoflexales bacterium
CCTTGCCGATCAATGCACGCGCTTTTTGGCAGGTCATGGCCGCGCTTCACTGACACCGCACGCCATGTTCACGCAGCTCGCCGCCTCGACGCCGCCTGATCTTCAACCCGATATGTACGGCAGCGGCGAACTGATCACCGTTTTTGAGAAACGCGTCGCCGATTTGCTGGGAAAAGAAGCGGGCGTCTTCATGCCCAGCGGCACGATGGCGCAGCAGATCGCGCTCCGCATCTGGTCCGACCGGCATCACTCGCCGCACGTGGCCTTTCACCCGACGTGCCATCTGGAGATTCACGAGCAGAAAGCCTATCAACTGCTGCACGGCCTGCACGGCGTGCTGGTCGGCTCGCCTTATCAGCTCATGACGCTCGATGATTTGAACCAGGTGCGCGATCCGTTGGCCGCCCTGCTCCTTGAGTTGCCGCAGCGCGAAATCGGCGGGCAGCTGCCCACGTGGGATGATCTTGTCGCGATCACGACGTGGGCGCGCGAACGAAACATCGCCCTGCACATGGACGGCGCGCGCCTGTGGGAGTGCCAACCGCATTATCAACGCCCCTATGCCGAGATTGCCGCGTTGTTCGATACGGTCTATGTGTCCTTCTACAAAATCCTCGGCGGCATTGCGGGCGCGATGCTGCTGGGGCCGCAAGACTTCATCGCCGAAGCACGCCTGTGGCAGAGGCGTCACGGCGGCAACCTGGTGCAGATGTATCCTTTTGTGCTCTCGGCCCAGCACGGGTTGGACACGCGGCTCGATCGGATTCCCCAGTACTGCGCCAAAGCGGCTGAAATTGCGGTGATTCTGAAGTCGTTTTCTCAAGTCGAAGTGATGCCCAATCCACCCCAGACGAATATGATGCACGTCTTCATTCGCGGCGAGAAAGATCGGCTGGAAGAGGCCGCCGCGCAAATCGCACGTGAGCAAAAGATTTGGCTGTTCCGCTATTACGCCCCCAGCCAGATTCCCGGCTACTGCAAAGTCGAGTTCACCGTCGGCGATGCGACACTGGACTTCAGCGCACGAGAAGTAGAAAAACTATTCGCATCGTTAATCGAATTAGGTCGTTAATCATCAACGGCAGGTGACGCGATGGACGGACTTGGTCCCGCACTTCTCGCTTTGGTCATAGTTTTTGCCTGCGCGTTAGTTGGCCTCGCCGGGTGCTTTGTTATTGGTCTCGGAGGGGTGATCCTTACGTGGAAGAGCTACAAACTGCCATCAAAGCGCCTGTACTTTTGGGGATCGCTAATCTTAATGCTTGCTGGAGGATTAGGCCTATCGATCATGATCGGGAACTACCTGACGGCCCAAACTAAATCCACGTGCCTCGAAACATCTATTTCGGCAGATTACAAACTCACCATTCCGGCATACTCCAACGACTATCGCACGGCCCATCTTGAGAAAATGAATGGGCAATCTGTTGATTTACCGGAACTCTATTCCTATAAAATCGTCGCCCACTATTTGATGGGCAGAACCGCAGAGCCGCAAGGAGGATATTTCTGGTTCGATCTTCAGACACAGGCTCAGAAGCGGTTTTCCTACAAACAACACCAAGAATTTGTCGAAGCGGTGAAAAGTTTCGGAGTACCTGAAATGCCCATTCTGCTCACTATCAAGGAGAACTGCCAAATAGCTACATGTTCGCCTTGCCCGTCGAACTCAAAACCGTAGAGATGGCCTGTGCGCAACCATCTGCCGCACCACCTCAACCGCGCGCGCGATGCCGTCTTCGGCCCGAATCTTCGTCCCCAGTTCGGCGGCGCGTTGCCGCATGGTCTGATCGGCCACTGCGGTCTGAATCGCCTGCGCCAGTCGATCGGCCGTTAGTTGCTTCCGTGGAATCGGCGCCGGCCCAGCGCCCAGTTCCGCGACACGCCGCCCCCAGAAAGGCTGATCAGCAAAGAATGGAATAATGATCGACGGCACGCCCGCCCTTAGCCCGGCCGACGTCGTCCCCGCGCCGCCGTGATGCACGACCGCAGCCACGCGCGGGAACAGCCACGAAAAAGGAACGGACTCTACCATCAACACCGAGTCGGGCAAATCGGCCTTATGCAATCCTCCCCAACCTGATAGCAGGATGACCCGCTGCCCCGTGCGAGCGACTGCGCGCAAGATCAGATCAGTGGTTTCTGCGGGGTTCCGGGTACTCATGCTGCCAAACCCGATGAAGACCGGTGGCGGACCTGCCTGCAAAAATTCCAGCAAGCTTGCAGGCGGAGTCCATTCATCTGCGGGATCCAGAAACCAATAACCCGTGACGTGCATTTGGTTATTCCAGTCTGCGGGTGGGGGAATCACCGCCGGGCTATAGCCATACAGGATGGGATTCCGCTTAAATCGTTCACTGCCATACGGCCCCCAGAAAGCGACCTTAGGCAAGCCCAGCACCTGTTGACGCGCCACAGTATCCGCCGAGCGAAAGCCCTGCCACATCATCTGCTCGGTCAGCCGATAAGACACGCGATTCAACGCGCCGCCGAAGACTGCCGGCAACGTCGGAAACAGTGCACTGGGGTAGGCGCGCGTGGGACTGAACGGAATGTAATGCGCCTGCATAAACTCGATGTTCAATTTCTCGGCCAATGCCACGCCGATGAACATGCCGCCGAATCCGGCGATCACCAGGTCCATGCCTTCACTGGCCGCCAGTCCGCCTTTGGCAAATGCCACCGCGTTGTTTTGCGCGTCCTTGCCCATCTTCGACAAAATGGCGAGGAAATTGCCCTTGTCCAGCAGCTCGCGCATCTCCGGGCTTTGAGCGACATCCTGTGCATTTCCTTCAATCGGCCAGAACTCGACGCCGTGCGCTTTGACCAGCGGGCCTGCGTTCTCATGGCTGACCAGCCGCACCACATGACCGGCCGCCTGCAAGCCCTTGCCCAGCGCAAGATACGGTTCGACGTCGCCACGGCTGCCCGTCGCGATCAAAACAATCCGCATGATGATGTCCTTTACTTGAGATCGACCAACCCGCGCTTCA
>JAUQXD010001074.1 GCA_030834835.1 Thermoflexales bacterium
TGGATGGCCGTGTAACCGATCGTGAGATCGATCATCACGATGACGCTGCCCAGTTCCTTCGCAAACTCGGCGCGCTCGTACATCTCCTCCATCGTGCCCGCGGTGATGTTGAGGTAGTGCCCCTTAATCTCGCCGGTCTCGGCCTGCGCGCGCTGGACGGCTTCCATGCAAAACAGGAATCGATCGCGCCAGCGCATGAACGACTGGCTGTTGATGTTCTCGTCGTCTTTGGTGAAGTCTAGGCCGCCGCGCAGCGCTTCGTACACCACCCGACCGTAATTGCGCGCCGACAGGCCCAGCTTGGGCTTCGTCGTCGCGCCCAGCAGCGGCCGCCCGTACTTGTTCAAATACTCGCGTTCCATCACGATGCCGTGCGGCGGGCCTTGAAAGGTCTTAGCATAGTGCGGCGGAATGCGCATATCTTCCAGGCGCAACGCCTTCAACGCCTTGAAGCCAAACACATTGCCGATAATGGACGAGGTGAGATTCGCAATCGAGCCTTCTTCAAACAGATCGAGATCGTAGGCAATGTAGGCGATGTATTGATTCGTGCCCGGCACCGCCTCGACGCGATAGCATTTAGCCTGATAGTGCTCGTGCGCGGTCAACCGATCAGTCCAGACCACCGTCCACGTTGCCGTCGACGACTCACCCGCGATGGCCGCCGCCGCCTCGATCGGGTCCACACCCTCCTGCGGAATCAGTCGAAACGCGCAGAGAATATCGGTGTCTTTAGGCTCGTAATCGGCATCGTAGTAGCCCATTTCGGCATACGGCGTGACGCCGGCCGACCAGCGATCTTTTTTCTTTTGTCCATTGGGCGCAGTTGCCATCGATGCGGCTCCTTGCAGTGAAGTTGTCTGCACAGGAGAATACACCGCCTTTGTGCCGATTGGAACGATTGAACGGGCGGCTTGCGTCCTCACGATTGAACGGGCGACACCCGCCCGATCGGGTGGGAAAAAACGGACGCAGATTTCGCAGATTTCAATGATTACGCAAATGATGGTTGCATAGATCACATCAGCGTCATCTGCGTTTATCAGCGTCCAACTACTTTTATGATTGGCGATGGAATTTTGCCGCGGCCT
>JAUQXD010001075.1 GCA_030834835.1 Thermoflexales bacterium
CTTGAGCACATTGAACTTCGTCATAAGGTTGGTATACACACCCACCACGGACGGCCGCTCACGCAAAACATAGGCTTCAAAGTCCGCGAGGCTGCTGAACGTCGTATCGAAGACGTGCACGTCGAAGCCTGCACGCTTGAGATAGGCCGCGTTGGACAGAATCCCCAGCGGCGGATAGGGCTTCATCACTTTCAGTTCGTGCGGATCTTCGTACAAGAAGTACCCGTGGGTCAGTAGAATATCCATCGCACTCACGATAAGCGCTGCGCGGGACGCAGTCGTTCGACCAGCGCTTTCTCAATTGGAAAAGCGTACACGCGACGCTTGACGCGCCAACGACTGATAGCGTGCAGCGGCCAGCGCCAGAGATGCCGGTTGTGTCCAAAGGCATAGCGTTGATAAAACTTGAAGCGTTCCACTTGCTGCCACTGTGCAGGCGTCACCCACGCCGAGCGCGCTCCGCCCACATAATCAAAGTCCGCCCACGCTTCCAGCGTCGCCGGAAATTGATAGCCTTGTTGCAGCAACTCATCCGCAATGGGATTGCCCGGATACGGTTTGAAGAAAAAGATCGCCGCATCGAAGTTGGGACTCATGGCGCGCAACTGCGTCACCACGTCCAGCGTCGCGCGCACGCTGTCGTCGGATTCGCCGGGAAAACCGACGATGAAGTTCAAGATCGCGCCGAGGCCGTGGCGCGCGATCTTCTCCGCGCTGACAAAGACCTGCTCCAGCGTGATGTCCTTGCGCAATCGCGCCAGCATCTCCGGCGAGCCAGACTCCACGCCGATCATCACACGCTTGAGACCCGCGCGCTTGCATTTGATCAACAACGCATCATCCAGGCGCTCGCCCTGATCGGCCCGCATCGTCGCCGTCCACGGCACATCCAATTTTGCCGCGATAAACGCTTCGGCAATGGCGTCCACACGCGAGCGACTGGTGAAGAACGTCTCATCTTGAAGAGCGATCTCGTCGAAACTATAAGCCTGCCGGTGCGCGCTCAATTCGCGCGCCATGCGCTCCGGCGCAAGGCCCTGCCAGCCGCGCTTGAACACCGTAGGATCCGCGCAGAACGTGCAGCGAAAACGGCAGCCCTGCGACGACACGTAATCAAACTGGCGTTTGCCTTTGGCGGCAAAATAGCGCGGCACATCGATCAAAGCGTAATCATGCGGCGGCAGATCATTCACATCACGGAACAGTCGCGGCATTTCAACGTGCACCGCTGCGCCCGATCGATGCGCCGCGCCGTTCACGCCGTCCAACGATTCTCCCTGCGCCAGCCGCTCCACAATCTCAGCAAACGTCTCTTCGCCCTGCCCGATGACGACTGCATCGACGCTCACTTCGCCCAAGCACTGGTCAGGAAACAGCGACGGATGCCAGCCGCCCCACACAATGGACAGCGTGGGCCGTGCCTGTTTGATCGCGCGCGAGACGTGCAGTGCATCACGAATGGGTGCGCCGGTCAGCACCGTCACGCCCAGACACACCGTGGCTTCATCGGCGTGCGCCAGAATCGTTGCAATGGGATCAGATTCCAGTCGCCCATCGACGATGATTACCTCATAGCGCGATCGATCTAGCGCGGAGCCGATCGCAATCAAAGCCAGCGGCATCGTCCAGAAGACGGCGCGCGGATTGTAGAGAATGACCTTGCGCTTCAACGCGCCTCCGAGGCAGCCGCCACCTGATCGGTCGTTGCGGCGCGATCGAGGCGATTCAGCCGCAGGCGATTGATCTGCCAACTCAACCAATGATAGGGAATCGAGACCACGCGCCGCAACGAAATCGACCCGCGTTTGACGCCCTGCCATGCCTTGCGCATTCGGAACTCCGCATGCACCACACGATGCAGCACACGATAAAACTCCTGTGGAAACGGGCCGTGATACAACATCGCCAGATCGTCGCTGTCCGTCCAGTTTTGTTTCGCACCCAACTGCGCCTTCACGCGCTCATAGAACCGGGTCCCCGGCAGCGGATACGACACCGAGATGCCGATGTCGTCGGGCAGTGTCTCGCGCACCATCTTCAACGTCGCTTCGACTTCGGCGCGCGTTTCGCCGGGATAACCGAACTGTAAAAAGAACGCAACCCTGATGCCGGCTTCGCCCAGCAATTTGCGCGCCTCATAAATTTGCGGGACGGTCGTACCCTTATCCATCGCATCGAGAATTTTCTGCGAGCCGGATTCCGCGCCCATCCACACAATCTGACACCCCGCTTGTTTTAAGCCCGCCACCACCGACGGCTTGATCAAGTCGGCGCGCGACAGACACTTGAACGGCAAGGCCGCGTTCTGCTCTTTCACCAACTGACCGAACTTCTCGATCCAGCCCGGTTTCAGGCCAAAAATGTCGTCGGCAAACCAGATGTGATCGGGCTGATACGTGTCCTTCAGCCATTTCATTTCGGCGGTCACATTCTCCGGCGAACGCACGTTGTACCGCTGACCCCAGATCGGTTTGGCGCACCAGTTGCAGTGATAGGGACAGCCGCGCGTGGTGACCATGTTCATGGAAAAGTAGCCGTGCCGCTCGCGCCAGATCGAGCGGTATTTCTCAACGTCGATCAAGTCCCACGCGGGGAAAGGCAGCTCGTCGAGGCGCGTCATGTCGGGGCGGCGTGAATTGGCCTGGAAGTTGGAGGTTGGAGATTGGAGGTTGGAGTCCGCATTCTGCACTCCGCATTCCGCATTTCGATACGCCAGTCCCAAAATCGCGTCAAATGCTATGGCCGTCTTGCCCGTCAAGGCGTCCAGCAATTCGCCTAGCGTCTCTTCGCCTTCGCCCAATAGCACGAAGCCCGCGCCACGCTCGAAGTACAGCTCAGCGTGATCGGTGGCGTCCGCGCCGCACAAAATGACCGTGCAACCGCGCGCCTTCGCCATGTCGATCATGGTGAAAGCGGCTTCGCGCATGCGCAGCAAACACATCTTGCTCAGGTAATTAAAGTTGTCTTCAAACAACACCGCAAATCCCGGGCGTACTCGATCGAGCGCGGCGGCCCATTCGGTCTCATTCTCGGCCAGCATCGCGTCGAACAGCGCCACGTCGTAGCCGCGCGCCCGCAGATACGAGGCGGCATACATCGTGCCCAGCGGCGGATAAGGCTGCATCGCCGCGAAGAGTTTTGGATCAAAGCGCAGATAG
This sequence comes from Thermoflexales bacterium, assembly GCA_030834835.1. Classification (GTDB taxonomy): domain Bacteria; phylum Chloroflexota; class Anaerolineae; order Fen-1058; family Fen-1058; genus JAGOBP01. The sequence goes on from JAUQXD010001075.1 coordinate 3,159, forward strand.
TAGGATTGGCCGAGCAAGACTTG
>JAUQXD010001076.1 GCA_030834835.1 Thermoflexales bacterium
TAGATCGTGTACGCGCGGCGTTGATCGAGGTGGGTCTCGGCGACATCGTGCTGGAACTGAATGACAGCGCTCGGACTGCGCCGCTGGCCGCCGAAGCCATCGGCGCGCATTTTGGCATTCACGTCCCCGTCGGTGCGATTGTGAAATCGCTGTTGTTTCTCATCAACGATCAGCCCATCATCGTATTGGCGGCGGGTGACCGTAACGTGAATCAAAAACTGGTCGGTGCGCTATACAACGTCAGCGGCAAGAAAGTCAAGTTTGCTGATGCTGAAACCGTCTTGCGCATCACCGGTTACGGAGTCGGCGGTGTGGCGCCCGTCGGGCATGCGCAAAAACTATCGGTGTTGATCGACGAATCGCTGAGCCGCTTCCCCACCGTCTGGGCGGCGGCGGGCGCGCATCACGCCGTGTTCCCGATCGAATACGAGCGCCTGATCGCCGTGACAAGTGGTCGGGTGGAGAAGATTACGGTGGAGCCAACTGAAGTAATGCGTAGTGCGTAATGCGTAACAGGCATTACGGAGTACGTATTACGCATTAAGTTAGTTCATGATTTTGTGGGGAGATGACATCATGAAACGCATCGGAGTGTTGACCGGCGGCGGCGATGTGCCAGGGCTGAATCCCTGCATCAAGACCCTGGCCTATAGGGCCATCGACGAAGGCTATGAAGTCATCGGCATCCGCAAGGGGTGGGGCGGCCTGCTGAACTATAACCTCGATGATCCGGCCACGCATGATCAATACATCTGGCCGCTGGACAAACAGCGCGTCCGCACCATCGATCGCACGGGCGGCACGTTCCTGCACACTAGCCGCACCAATCCCGGCAAAGTGCGTGGGCATGAAATTCCGGCCTTCCTGCGCGGCGAGCAGCTCGACGACAACGCCCTGCACGATTTCACGCCGCACGTGCTGAAAGTGCTGGAAAAATTGGGCATTGATACGCTGGTCCCGATCGGCGGCGACGACACGCTGAGCTATGCCGAGCGCCTGCATCGCGAGGGCGTGCACATCGTGGCGATTCCGAAGACGATGGACAACGACGTCTTCGGCACCGATTATTGCATCGGCTTCTCGACGGCCATCACGCGCAGCGTGGAATTCATCCATCAATTGCGCACCAGCGCCGGCAGTCACGAGCGGCTCGCCGTCGTCGAACTCTTCGGTCGGAACTGCGGTGAGACCTCCTTAATTGCCTCCTATCTGGGCGGCGTCGATCGCTCGATCATTTCCGAAGTCCATTTTGATCCCGAAAAACTGGCGGCGTTCTTGATGCAGG
>JAUQXD010001077.1 GCA_030834835.1 Thermoflexales bacterium
TACCTGGTCGTCGATCTGCCACGCTTCGTCGGATGGTTCTTTATCCACATGACCGACGAGCATACCCGCCGGCCGGCCCAGCCGATCACCACACGCATCGTTGACAGCTACCCAGGTGTGTTCGCGGTCTTTGAGATAAACGGGCAGGGGGAGATGATCGAGGACGGTCTTCCAAAATGCGGGCGGCAAGGCATCCAGCGCGCGGGCCACGGACTCGATCGGGGTGGCTTCGGCCGGCGGGGTAGTAGGTGCCGGGCTGGCGGCGCCGATCGAACTGGCGGCGCCAATCTGGTCGGCGGCCTCGATCGAGCCGGCGTCAGCTGGCGGGGATTCGCTGCCGGTTGAGAATAACTCGTCCAGACGCTGCTTGAGTTCACGATCGCGTTTAGCCATTTAACTTCCACTCCGAAACGAGGTGCAGCAACTCGGCGGCGAGGGCGCGGTAATCGTCGGCGCCGCGCGAATGAGGGGCGTAATGGGTAATGGGCTGACCCACGACGGGACTTTCACGCAGCTTCGTGTCGATTGAAATCATGGTCGTGAAGACCGCGTCACCAAATTTGGCCCGCAGTTGATCATGAATGACGTGGCTGATGCGGTTGCGTTTGTCAAACATGGTGATCAGGATACGGTAGCGCAACTGCGGATTGGTGTTGTTCTTGACCAGTTGAATGAGTTCCATAAACTGCTGAAGCGAGCGCGCCGCGAAATATTCGCAGGCGACGGGAATGATCAGCAAATCGGCGGCGGTCAGGGCGTTGAGGGTGAGCGTGCCAAAGGCGGGTGGGCAGTCGCACAGGACCACATCATACTGCGCGGCCTGCGGCCGGCTCAATTGCTGCTTCAGCCGGTATTCAAAGCCAGGCCGTCCCAACAGCGCCTTGTCCAGCATCAGCAGGCCCTGATTGGCCGGCACCAGGTCCAGATTGGCGGTGGCGCTTTCGCGGCTGACGGCCAAGAGTGAAGATTGGTCTAACAACGCATCGCCCACCATGCGCCGCAGGCTGCCAGGCTGCACGCCAAGCGCCATGGTGAGATTGGCCTGTGGATCGAGATCGATCAGCAACACGCGGCGGGACGCGCCATTGTCGTCGGCCAGACACGCGCCCAGCGACACGGTGGTCGTCGTTTTGGAGACGCCGCCTTTCTGGCTGCCAATGGCGATCGTCAGGGGACGGGCGGGCGAAGGAGTTAGCACAGGTGCAGTTCCAGTTTGCGGTTAGCGCATCGACCAGACAGCCTCGCCTTTGAGGACGGCACGGACCTGTTCCGGGAAGCGGTCGGGATCGATCGGTTTGCCAATGAAGCCGTCAAACCCCGCTTTTTTCGCGCGGCTAAAGGTGCCTTCATTGGCATCGGCGGTCACGGCCACGATCAGCGTGTCCGCAAAGCGCGGCTCGGCGCGCAGGCGGGTCAGGGCTTCAAAGCCGTCCTCATACGGCAGATGAATGTCCATCAAGATCAGATCGACGCGCGGCATGCTGTCGGCGAACTCCAGGACCTGCCAGCCCGAGGCCTTCCACTGGCACTGTTTGACGCCTAAGAAGGCCATGAGGCGCGCAATGAGCACGAAGTTCTGAATGTTGTCTTCAACCACCAGAATGTAGGCGTTGGATGGCTCGATGGGCACATGCGCCGGACGACCTGGAGCAACTGCGGTTGGGTCAGTCATTGCTTAGTCCTTTTTGAGAAATCGTTCGATCTGGCCGGGCAGCAAGTCGATGTCGATCGGTTTCTGGATGTAGCCGTCACAACCGGCGGCCAGTGTTTTTTCTCGATCGCCCTTCATCACGTTGGCGGTCACCGCAATAATCGGGATACGGCTAAGGCCGGGCAGCTGCTTCAGGCGGGCGGTGACTTCATAGCCGTCGATCTCGGGCAGGTTGATGTCCATCAAGATCAGGTCGGGCCGGATTTCGGCGGCGCGCTCCATGCCCGCTTGCCCGTCGACGGCTTCGAGCACTTCATAGCCTTCGGCTTGCAGGACGCGCCGGATCAGCAGGCGATTGTCGGGGTTGTCTTCGATGTACAGGATAACTTTGCTCATAGGTCCTCGATTGCAGA
>JAUQXD010001078.1 GCA_030834835.1 Thermoflexales bacterium
GACGATACTCGTATTTGTAAATGAGTTCAGCCCAGAATTCAGCACGAACCTTTTCCTCGGGGTCAGACCAGCGTTCGGAATGAGCGGCGGCAATGTAACGAATACGTTGCGTCTTGCCTTCTCCGGTGATTTCTGCATAGCCATCGGCGATGGCTTGTTCGAGATAGGTCTTGGGCTCAGTGGTCATTTGTCAGTTGTCCTTGATTGTTGATTCAATGTTCAAGCGGGGCTTCTTTCACAGTTCACCTTAGCGTGCTGTCTTCCAGGGTTACGAGGCAATGTGAATTGCATGATACGCGACGAGGCAAGTATAGCGCAGAACGAAGGCGGGGGTCAAACGGCGCACGCGGCAGTGAGCTCACGATTCGCGTGACCTATCAGACGCCTAACTTCATCAGCAACCAGCAGGGGCTTTGCGCCATTCAGGCTTATCGCTATAATCGCCGTTAGCCTCAAGTGAGGTTGTCGGTTCGGAGCGTGCAGCGTTGGCTAATCATCCAAATAGCACTGAGATTGGCGGTGTGAGATGAAAGTGTATACCTATTCTGAAGCGCGTCAGAAATTGGCGACGCTCCTGGACAAGGCCGCCGAAGAGGGCGAGGTTCGCATTCGACGGCGTGACGGCCAAGTGTTTATCATCAAACCGCAAACGCGCCGGCGCTCGCCGCTGGAGGTTGATGGCCCAGACTTGAAGTTGACGCTGCCGGAGATCCTGCAAAGCATTCAGGAAGGGCGCAAGTCATACTGAGCTATGACCAGGGGAGTGTCCTAACCGGCTTACAAACGCCGGCTGGCTGATTCGTCTATTCGCTCCGCATATATCGTTGACCGCTATCCGCGGCCCATCGTCAGTGAGTTTTCTGACGATGGGCCGTTTGTCGTTTGCCCTGCACCGCGCGCGATCGAGCGATCGGTTGGCGCCTTGCCAGTTCGCCGCTGGCCGGTGTCGTCGTGCCACTTCACTTTGCTGAAGTGTGTCACTGGTCGTCACAGGTTGCTACCGGCAACTTCATAGGAGGAACTGGATCACGATTGGAGGAAATAGCTGGACTTGAGCGGAAAATCTTAAACCACACCGTGTGGTGTTATTGGAGGATAGCGATGGAGATCCTGTTGGCCGTTGGGATCGGCGTGGTCGTCGTCTGGGTGATCGGCTGGGTGCGTGCAGTCCGGCGCCAGCCCATCAACGATCGACTGAACGCCTATTGTCGCCGCACAAATTAACGGTGACGTGAGAGGCTCAACGATCGACAGCTTATCCGATCGATGAAGTTGAGCCTACTCATCTGCGCTGGTGCTACGCAGCAACGCAGGTGGGTAGGCTCAACTCTAAACGAAAGGATCGGCGATGGAACTCCTATCAATTCTGGTGTCAGGGGCAGTGATCGGCGGTGGGCTGTGGGTGATCGGCTTCATTCGAGCGGCACGGCGGCAGCCGATTGATGATCGGTTGAAGACTTACTGTCAGCGCCGCTGATCAGCCTGACCGGGCAGTCGGGGATCGGCTTCGGCCGATCCGCTAGAGGCGGTGCAATCTGTACCGCCTCTAGTCCCCGGCGTCGTAATGGATAACGGTTTTGCGCATCATCAAACTCTGAAGGTCGGATCTCACAGATTTAGAGGCTGAATACACCGCCCAGTCTAGCCCACGGCACCAGCCGGTCGAGCTATCTGTTCAGCAGCGCGCGAGATCTTCGTCGACAAATGCTCGTGAAAGCACGTCCGTGGAAGAGACGGAGCAGCTGCATCATGAGTGTGGCGTCACAAATCAGCAACTTCTTAAGCAGGCATAACCTCATGGCTTGCCTACAGGCATTACTATAACGCAACCGTCACTTGATGTCGGCGGCTTCGATCGCACCGCGCATGTTCTACATCGCACCTGCATCCGCGCCGTGGAAAGATGTCATCGCACCTTCGCAAAGCCAGTTGTTAGTCGGCTTTGGCAGATTTGCATGGGTTGACAGGCGCGAACCAGTCTAGCGGGATCTGCCAGACCCATGGCTGGGTGGGAGTCTGAGCAACCTTTTGTTCGATCTGTTCCTGATCGATACCGGCCGGCTGCAAAATCGTCGCCATGGCCCGCAGCAGCAACTCCGCGTATTTTTCGACATCGTAGCCGTACGAAGCATCCATGAGATCGACTGGCCGGGCCCGAGCATGAGGATCACGTGCTTGCGCGTCGGTGATGACGTAGCGGATGGATTCGCCGGGATGCAGGTGTACCCCGCGCTGGCTCAACTGCCGCGCCACAACCGCATTCAGGGTGTTGTGCCGATACGCTTGCGGGTCACGTGTCAGGCGATAGGTGAGGGCCAGATCGTGATAATCCACCTGTTGTGCTCGCAACTCGGCCAGGCGCTCACGGATGAGATCGATGACCTGCGGCACTTGATCGAAGAACTCCTTTCGAGTGTGGGCGACGGACAGCACATCGATGGCTTGCTGCTGCACAGCCTTGATCCACGGCGCCGTATCGCCGCGGCGCAACTCGATCCCGCGGGTCTTGATTGCCCCGTTCCGAAAGACGCCGAAGTAGCGATTGGGCACGCCGATCTTTTCATGCTCCCGCGCTGGCAGAAAAGCCACCCAGTCGTAAACGCCTTCCAGCGCGATGGGCACCCCCGTTTTTTCGGTGATCTCGGCCAGCAATGGCGGATACTCGTCGTCGTGAGAATTTCTTTTCTTGATCCAGAGCGAATCGATCAGCAGATGTAGAACATCAAAGCCATGGTCTTCGACGATTTCTTTCGCCTGGATGAGCACCGCGCGACCATAGGCCGTGATCGCTTCATGCGCCTCGATCTTGCCAAAGCGCGCATTCTTGTAGCCGGTATACCCAAAGCATGTGACGAGCAGCCCTTTGATGGCCTGCGAGCGCTGCCGGTAGATTTCCTGGCGCGGGCCGGCCGCCAGTTCTTTCGCCCCCAGCTTATAGCGAATGCGCTTGGCAACGAGCGGCTCCAGAGATTCAGGAATCAGCCCGCGCTGGTGGGTGCAGATCGAATAACCGATGTCCGGCACCACCGAGTTGTGACAGCAGGGGCAGTTGATGGTCTCCGGGCTGATGTTGAATTTCGCCATGATGAACGGATACATCGAGACAAAGTCGATCTCGGCGACGTTCTCATGCAGGCCCACGATCGGCCGATAAGTCAGCCCGCCCTTATCGGTGAGGATGAGCTCGCCCGCGCTTTTGAAATCCTCGGCTTCGCGTTTGTAGTAGGGGATCAGGATTTTTCGGCGATAAGCCGTCGCCGCTTCGATCGCCGAAATGCCGGTGCCCGTTGACGTGCGGGCCACTTTCTGCACGTTGAGGCCGGTGAGCCGCGCCAACTCGAAGATGCCATCCAGCCAGTAGTCACCCATCCGAAAGGCATTGTGCAGATCGATGTGCCAGCGTCCGAACAGGAGGTGCGAGGCCGAGCGATAGACGATGCGTCCATAGGAAGCGTAGGAGTAGGCCTGCCTGGAAAGGGGCGCTTGCTTCGGATCGCGGTTGAGCGGCAGGTGCATGCCATAGCGATTGGCTAACTGGATCAGTTGCGGAAGAATAAAGGAATCGCCATATTCCGAAATCAACAGATCGGGATCATACTTCTGCAAGAGTCTATTCAGCGTCCTGAGTAATTCGCGTGGATCGCTCGTGTCCAGGACACACACGCGATCTTCCGTGTGTATCTCCAGTTCGCCGCGAAACTCGTGAGTCGGATTCGCAGCTTGCCCGGCAAGGCGCACCGACATCGTTCTTAAGGGCGGCAGCCGATACTCCAAATCCCAGCATGAGTCCTTGACCTCCAGAGCGTTTATCCAGCCGGCCGCATTCGTTTGAATCTCACAGTAGGCCAGGGGAAACAGGCCCTTCTCGAAATAGTAGAACTGGGCCGGTGAGAGATCGGCGTTGTAGTAGGTCAGTGCCGGTCGGAAGGTTCGCACGCGCGCAAAAATCGAGGCGAACAGCAGCGGGCGCAGGACCTGGACTTCGAGTAGCGTAAGGTCGCGGCGTAGAAAGAGATCGTGCCGTTCCGCGCGGCGCAGTCGGACCGGCAAATGTGCGGCGGACAGCATGACACAGACCGCGTGCAAGTCCGCGTGAGAGCCAAAGACAAAGAACGACGGTGCGACCGTATCGCGCAATTGATGCGCGACGCCTGCCGTGTCAATAACCCACACCACCAGCCCTTGTTCATCGGCATAGACGTCAAAGATCCAACCATTGATCCGATTCAAGGCCCTGTTGCTCCAGGAGAAATTGGATCACTTTCTGCTGATGCAGAATCAACTTGTGCTGTTCCAGCAGCATCGCAAAGAACATGATCGTCTGTGGTTCAGCCGTACCCGAATAGGCTAACGGCGCGATGTGAAATTGCGCCAGAGCAAACAGATCCGCAAACGCCTCCTGATCAGATTTACGGAGCGCGCTAAAGAACTTCGCCAGTTCCTGTTGTTGGAACCGGATCAATTGTGTGGCGGTTTCATTGGTGCGCCCCATATTATTTCCCGGCCTTGAGTCTTAACGGGATTTGCGTGGGTGATTGGAAATCCGGCTCGAGTTGCGTGACCTGGACAAAATCGGCCTGCTGCATGAGGGTCTGGATAAGCCCCTGGCGGTTGCGCGCTTTTGACGACGGTGGGCGAACAGTCACTAGAACCAGCCGCTGTTTAGATAGCGACTTGAGGCGAGCAATCACCTCCTGGAGCAGTCGCTGCGCTTCGGACCAGGCCACGTCTTCATCGTAGAACGTTCCCAGCAGCCCCAGGCAAACTATACCGGCACAGTTGACGCCGACACAGCCGGCCGTATCCACCTGTCGGCTTAAGCGCTCCACGATTGTCGCGATCTGATAACAGGTAAAGGCGCGCGACACCTGCACCTGTGCAAGGGCCAGGCGTGGATCGAGACTCATGACACGTGCGTAGCGCGCAATGAGATAGGAGCGAAACGAGTTATCGCCGTCCACGACATACAGGGGGCTGCCCAGGCCGGCCAGCCGTGCGATCGGCTTGAAGACCAGCTCGCTCGGGATTTCGGTGCCGCAGAGGAGAGCAAGACCATTTTTCATACGAACAATCTAGCACAGACTGAGCGCGCACACACTCAGCTTGAGTAGGGAAAAGGCGGGGATCAGGCCTGTACAAAGGTAGGGGAGTCAAACAAAGACGGCGTGAAAGTGAACGACGGCGGCTTAAGCGGGCCATCATCTCGTTGAGGCGGACAATTATTCAAGCATCGTCCATTCTCGAGAACCGCCGGGGGGCAGGGTGGCTAATAAGGCCAGCAGCTGCCGGCTCGATTGAACTTCAAATTTTCCCAGGATGTTGGTCATGTTCCACTTGACCGTGGTGACGGCAATCCCTAACTCTTGAGCGATTTCTTTGTTCGAGTACCCTTTGCGGAGTAGGCGCACGATTTCGACCTCGCGCGGTGTTAAGTCGGGGACCGACCTGGTCAATTTCATTTGATATTGCGTAGCCGGCGCGTCCAAGGTAACAATACGTGTTGGGCTTGTGGTTTCTGCGTCCGACCGCCTACGTTTGTTGCCTTGAGACACTCTCTGAAGCCACTGTCGTAGTGACACAGCGCCCCCTTCTTGTGGGGCGGCATTATATACGCACAAATGTTCTATGTCAAGGTTTGAATTTGGTTTGAGAGTGGGTCGGCGGCAAAACTTACCTTTTTGCCCTTGTATACTAAGTCACTTGACCAGCGCGAGCTGGCTGATAATCTCCGTAGAAGCTGAGACCGACGTTGTTGTCCTTGTAAGGCGTTTCGTATGTAGGCAAATGATGGACGGTGCGGGCGACACATGTGCCGACTGCGCGACCGCAGTGCGATGTTCTGTGGATGGCAGCGACCTGCACCTGCATCGGCACTCATTTGTCGAATTGCGCCGCGATGCTTTCACGCGGGCGGGCGCGACATCGATCGGTGAACTGGCGAGATTGAAGCATGGCCAGCCGATCAAGATTGGCGGTCTGCTGGTCGCGGTGCAGCGCCCGCCGACGGCGAAAGGCTTTGCCTTTCTCGCCGTCGAGGATGCCTCAGGCCTGGTGAATGTCATCGTTGCGCCGCTGGTCTATGAGCAATACCGGGTGTCTTCCGGCATCCTGTGGCTGTCAGCTACTCGCTCTGTGACGATGACCTATTGACTGAGACCAAGGTCAAATTGAGATTGTGGATTTTGGTGAGCACACCGAACAGCGCCGCTTGATCAGTTAACCGTCCGCTCAGCGTTGTCTCACCGTTGGAATCAGTGTGGATCGCCAGCCCGTCAAACCAATCTGACCAGCGAGCTGCCAGGTGATCTTCAATTCGAATCTCATAGATGCACGGTTGGTCCATGGTCATGCTGAAGCGATCTTGAACAGGTGTCTGACCACCAGGTCCCAGACAGAATCCCCCAACAAAAGGACCAATCTGCCCGAGACGGGAAAGCCAGCCACATAGCGCGCCTTTGGTCTGGATGCTTCAATAGCCTGCTGAACAACTCGGGAGACGACTTCCGGACCGGGTTCCTTACGCCGCATATCGGCTGTCACTTGCTCAACCTGTCGGTAGAGGGATTGATAAGGCGAAGCCGGATTAGCGAAGATCGCTTGCGCATTGGCCTCGACTGTGGCATGGAATTGGGTTTTGATGCTTCCCGGTTCAATCAGCACCACCTGAATCCCGAAGGGCTTCAGCTCCAGGCGCAGCGCATCGTTCAGGGCTTCCAGGGCAAACTTGGTCGCCGAGTAGGCTCCGTTCGCCGGGGTCACCAGTTCACCGGCGATCGAGCTGATGCTGATAATTCGGCCGGCCTGGTGTTGGCGCATGTGTGGGGCGACAGCCTGGATGACACGCATAACGCCAAACACGTTCACCTCAAACATCTGTTGAGCCTGTTCGATCGGGACTTCCTCGATTGCCCCGCGCACGGCATAACCGGCATTGTTGATCAGAACATCGATGCGGCCAAACTGCTGGAGGATGCGCTCGACTGCCTGGTTGATGGATTCCGGTTGAGTAACATCCAGCGGCAGCTTCAAAGCGGCCTGGACATTCTCAAGGCTATCCACGTTTCGGGCGGTTGCCACGACGGTATAACCCGATCGCGTCAGTCGCTGTGCGAGATCGCGCCCAATTCCGGTGGAACAGCCTGTAATCAGCACGACTTGAGACATCTGTTATTCCTTTCAATTTTTCGGTAATGCGTGTGAATAGGGCCAGTGGATCTCATGCGGCTAACACGGGTTTCAGAGCCGCTGCCCAGGCGCGAATCGCAGCCCAATCCCGATGATCGCCCGCTTTCCAAACGCCAAAGACGACGCTCAGACGAAACTTCAATCGATCAGCCAATGACGGAACTTTGCGAATGTCCAACGCCCCGGCAAACAGGCCCTCGCTCATCGGCTTCACCAGGGCGCGCACTGGCTGCATGAAGTCCGCTACGAACGGGCGGTATTTGCCGGCGTTGGGCATGGCCAGTGTCATACACACCAGAAATGCCGCGAAAGGTTTTTGCGTCAAGGCCGCTTGATGCGTCTGCATGAACTGCATGGCCTGCGGTAGCCACTGCGCGGCTTGAATAGCACTGCCAGCCACCACCGCCCGATAGGGCGTGAGGTCGGTGACGTCTTGCATGGGCAGTACTTCTACCTGCGCGCCGTTTTCGGTCAGAGTTTTGCCGATGGCTTCGGCTACGCCAGCGGTGGAGCCGGCTCGACTGGCATAGGTCACCAGTATTTTGTTCGACATGGTGGTTTCTCCAAAAATGATTTCGTGAAAGGGACTGAATGATTGGTCGGCAGCCGGTTGCGTTGATCCCTCACTTCAACTCCGATCGGCCGCTTCCGACAAGGTACCGTGTCTTATCTGGAAGAGTCCTCGAGTAACCAGACCGAGCCATAGCGCGTAAAACAGCAGAGAAAAGATCGAGATATAGAGACCAATCACGGGCACGAACAGGCCCAGGGTGATGACACTGGCCAGTAGGCCTATATACGCGGCACCTTTGCCAAAGACGCGGCTACGGCTGCGCAGCATGACGGCTGAGATCAGCAGCGTCGCAACCGCCCCGAAGATGTAACTCACGTTGAACGCCGTGCTGCTCTGATAGATCGTCAGTGTCGTCTGCCCGGCTGCCAGCAGGATCGCGCGCTGCGCCTCGGTAGTCGCAACTGCATATTGATCGTTGAGGGATAGCAGAGCGCAGGCTGGATTCGTGGTGACATAGAGTGCGGCGGCTACGATGCCCAGGGTCGTCGCAATGGCCATCAGCGACTCATTCGTTCGTCTGAGAGCAGCATAGAGGGCGAGATAGAACAGGATCGAAATAATATTGACGCCCAGGTTCGGAAGGTCAAGTAACGCCAGCCCCAGGAGCCGGTTGCTTTGCAAGAGCGCAAACCAACCGCTGACGGTGTCGGGACGCTGCGCGATGATGAAAGGGATGGCGCCGATGGGCATCAGCACCAGCATGATCAGGGCGGCCGCGCCGCCGATCGGATAAAGGCTCGTCCAGCGGGAATCCGCAGATTCAGCGTCAGGCTCATGCATCTGGATAGTTCTAAGCGCGGCAGTCATTGACTTCTCCTTGATGGGTGTTGCACCCACTATACGCCGTTGAATTCGCCCTGTCACTGCACCAAGGTGGTGTCTTTTCGACGGAGACAAAATAAGAGGAGGTATACCAAAGTACACCTCCTCTTCAAGCCGGACAGATTGGAAAAGCAGGGAATTACCCGTCTAAGGAAAGTAGCCCGATCTGACGCGCGCGGGCCACTGCTTGAGTGCGGCTGTTGACGGTCAGTTTGCCGAAGATACTGCCGGTGTGCTTCTTCACGGCGCTGACCGTGATGACCAGCTTCTCTGCAATCGTCTGGTTCGAGTCGCCAGCGGCGATGAGCTGCAGAACTTTCAATTCCCGCGCAGTCAAGGGCTCGACCGGAGCCAATGACTCGGTCATCGCGGTCGCTTCTCTTGAAATTGGCATATTCGAAGCGGGCTGTTCGCCGCGCGCTACTGTGGAAGGTTGTTTTTCAGGAAAGGCTACCAGGATGTTGCGGATAAACGGCAACCGCCGAGCGTAGCTCGATTGATCCATTGCAGGCGGATTGCGCTCAAGCAGACTTGTCAAGGCTTCAGCTATGGGCCGGCCTTCCTCAACAAAAATGCTGATAAACCCTTCCGGTTCCGCCAGTTCCACCGCCCGGGCAACGTCGGCCATGCTATTTGGGTTATCGCCAAGTGCGGCATAGATTTGACTCCGCAGCAGCAGTGTTTCCAGCGCGATCGGGATGTGGCGACATTGGAGCTCCCCCGCGAGCACACGCGAAGCCAGCTCAATCCCACGCTTTAAGTTCAGCGGGTCAGATTTGGTTCTGGCCTGGAACAAGAGGACGCGCAGCGCGCTGTTATACAGCAAGCCGATCGGCTGGGTGACATTGGAACCCGGCGCAAGATCAGGAAAACCCAAAACCGCGCCGAACGTAAACCCGTCCGCCTTAAGGATCGCCTGAGCCGCGGCGAGACGGTCGGTGGCCAGATCGACGCGCACCTGTTGGGAGATGATCTCCTCCCGGATCATGACCGGCGGTATTACCTGTGCCAGATCGCCAGCCTGTTGCATCTCTCGCGTAGCGGCGTCCCAGTCCCCTTCCATTTGGGCCATGCGGGCGAGCATCACGTGGTGGTAAATCTCGGAATCACTATAGCCGCTCAGCGCACTGGCTTGAATCGAGCGCAATGAATAGTCGCGCGCCTGGTCGAGGTGATGCCACTGATAGCGGATCTGTCCGAGTTCTCCATACAGGGTGGCGCTGAAGGGCGTTGACCGCCGGGTGGTCTCCAGTCGTTGGATCGCCTGCGACGCAATCTCAAACCCACGGCGAAGTTGGCCCTGCTGCAACACCATCTGCGCCTGACCGGATGCCCCCAATATCTCCAGGGCGAAGTTGCCCGTCGCCTGGGCATCTCGCACAATGATTTGGAATATCTCAGCGGCGTGGTCGTAGTCCAGCATCTGCTGATAGGCGATAGCTAGGTTGGCATAAACCATGCTGCGCACGTGAGCATCGGCCTCGGACAGCAGCTGCAGGGCTCGGTTGGCCAGATCCCGGCTCTCGGCCGGTTTGCCCTGTAAACCAAGCAGTTTGGATTGAAGGGCCAGCCATTCACCCAGCAGCGGAGAATCCTGATCACTCACTTCGGACGAAGCAAACAGGGCGGCCAGTCGCTCCAGGTAAGGCGCGGCCTGCTCAAAACTTCCGCGCACCAGATGCAGCCAGGCGAAAGCCATGCTGGCTCTGGGACTCTGTTCCAGATAGGGTTGCGGAATGGCTTGTAGCCAGCCTTCGACCGTTCGCACATGGGCCTGCAGGATCATTGGCAGGGCGATCTTTTCAACCAGCCGCACGACATGGGAATAGTTGGCGGCGGCCAGGGCATGTTCAATAGCCTCAGGGGATGAGCCGGCCCGCTCATACCAGTCTGCGGCGCGCTGGTGCAAGGTGGCGATTGCGTCGGCCGACAGGGTCTGTCGGAGACGCGCCTGAAGCAAATCGCCGAACAGGTGATGATAGCGAAACCAGCCACCTTCATCATCCAGCGGGATGACAAAGAGATTCGATCGGTGGAGTGCCATCAGCATGGTCTGTCCATCTTGATCGCCGGTGACGGCTTCACACAGCGTTGCGGTCATGCGATCCAGAATGGCCGTCTTGATCAGAAAGTCCTGGACCGGCGCGCTCTGCCGAGCGATGACTTCCTCGATCAGATATTCTGCGATATAGACGTGACTACCCGTAAAGGCTTTGACGAACCCTGCGAGATCGTTGCGTCCCTTCATAGAGAGTGCCGCCAGTTGCAGCCCGGCGATCCAACCCTCGGTGCGCGCTTCCAGCGCGGCCACTTCTTCCGCGGACAGAGTGCAGCCCAGCATCTGATTGAGGAAGGCTGCCGCCTCGTCGGTGCTGAAGCGCAAATCGGCCGTGCGCAATTCGATCAGCTGGTTGCGGACGCGCAGGCGTGCGAGCGGCCAGGGGGGATCGACGCGGGTGGCCAGCACGAGATGCAGCCGATCGGGCACGTGATCGATCAGGAATGCGACCGCCGCATGGATGGACTGATTCTGGATGACGTGGTAGTCATCGAGGATCAACACCAGGTCGCCGTCAAGCGTCGCGAGGTCGTTGATCAAAATCGTGGGGATCGTCTCGTCCGGCAGCGGCTGGGGCGTGTTAAACAACGCCAATGCCGAGTCACCCAAACCGGGGTGGATCGATTGACAGGCCGCGATCACGTAGGTCCAAAACCGGATCGGGTCGTTGTCCCCTTCGTCCAGTGATAGCCAGGCCACCGGCCGTTGGAGTTGCTCGATAAACTCACTCAACAGGGTAGTCTTGCCGAAACCGGCCGAGCCGGAGAGCAAGACCAAACTACGCAGCTGGTTCACACCGGCCAGCAATTTTTCAGTCAGGTGTGGGCGCGCGATGGTCTGCGATCGTGCGCGGGGGATATATAGTTTGGTGGAGAGCAGGGCAGTAGACATCATCTACGCATTGTATATCATCGGCCCCCGATCATCAATGTGGCTGAACGATCGTGTGCACGCAAAGTTTGTCAGACGCTTAGCAAAGCGGGCTCCCACGCCCGCGTGACCGGCGGCGTGGGAGCCGCCTCTGCTGACACCTTTTGCGTGCACACGAACGATCTCATGTTTTAGGTCAGCAAGGATTTTGGCGTGCGTTGCTCACGCTGATGAATCGGTAAACGACCGCTTTTCGGACAGCGATACCGGATCCAGCGACGGCCTGTGCCCTCCTCAAGCGATCGAGTGCACGGCAAAGCCGCACGGCGCGATGCAGCGTAAGACAACGGCCCAGCGAGAGTCCGGCATTGCCTGCCACTCACCAATCCACTTACTCGCATCACCGTTATCAGCATAGCCCGCATGTCATCACACGGCCGCTGACAACAGTCATCGCCGGCTGAGCGATTCTTTCCCCCTCGTTGAGTCACGCCTGACTTCAGGCGTTGCTCCTGGCGCTGGAACGACGCCGCCCCACTTCGCACGAAGCGGGGCATTTTCGTTCACCCATCCCGCCTCATATCGAGGCTTCATTGGAGGACACCTATTGATCTCAACGGAGGCAGCGTAGTCCAACGCGGGTCTTGATCGCCGTCGATGACGATCGGGATCGTGTAACACACTTCATCGACCACATCTCAAACGGAGGGAATGCTTCACATGGACGAGCAACTGTTTGACTTCACGACAGCCAAAACCGTCACCGGCTTCACGCTCGAGCAAGTCATTGCTGAGATGCAGAAGCCGTTGCCGGCGTCGGCGTATAAACCCGTGCCGGGTGCCAGCGATCTGACCGACATCGATCCGGCCTATCTGACCGAGGTCGCGACGAAGATCTTCGGACCGATCGGCTTCGGGTGGTGGTATGACTTCGCGCCGGCCGATCTGACGATCACCGCCGAGGCGCGCACCGCCAAATCGGGCCGCGAGTACACCGTCTACACCGCCTCGCTGCACAAGTTGATCGTGCGCTATCGCTTGATCGACGCGAGCGGCAAGGTGTTGATCAGCGAGCCGATTACGGCGACGGGCGGCAACGACAATGAGGTGGAGTCGTATGCCGTGCGCGGCGCGCTGACCAATGCGATCGGCGCGGCCTTCGCCAAGCTGACCTGGCAGCTGCCCGTCTACAAAGGGCAGTTGTCGCACCGCAATGCGGCGACCTTCGGCGACAAGAAGCCGGCGACCGCCAAATCAGCGGCGACGGCCCGGTCTGCCACAGCAACCGATGCCGCGCCGGAGTCAGCTGGTAGCAACGGTCACGATGCCGAGCTGGAGGCGCTGCTCAACTTCGTCATCCCGCCCGCAATCCAGAGCAAGCATGCGGGCAAGAAGTTGAGCGAGGTGTCGGCGCAGGTGCTGGAATGGTACGCGACCAAGATGGCGGTCACCACGCCTGAATCGCAGGTGCTCAAGGATAAGGCGGCGGCGTTGCTGGCTTTGCAGCTGCAGCCCGCCTAGCCGACAACCACGTGTGAGTGCAATCACACGTGTGATCGCGATCCCGCGGGATCGCACTCACGCCTATGGAGGGAATGCTATGCCCCTGAGCGGGTTTATCTGCGATGCGCTGGACGCGCCGATCGCGGTGACGGACTGCCTGGCCTGCGCGCGTCAAGGCGCGCTGCCGGGCTGTCATCAGACTGCACCCGTGATTGCCGGCATCCTGCGCGGCTTGCGGCCCGATGATCCGGCCGCGGCGCTTCAAGCGGGGCTGGGCCTCACCGTCACCACGTTGATCAGCTGTGTGCGCAAAGCGCGGTTGATGCGGAACACCACGTACTGGCTGAAGCCCGCGCATGCCTACTGGGCGTATCGCGGGCAGCTTATGCACGGTGTCGCCGCCCAGTATGCTGCTGAGGCAGAACAGATCGTTGCGGAACAGCGGTTCGCGATGACGGTAAGCCTGGCAGATGGTCAGCGGATCCACGTCACCGGTCAACCAGATCTGGTGCTCGTTGATCGAAGACATGTGATTGATTTCAAAACGACCAAGAGTGTGCCCACGCACTGGCGCAGATACATCTGTCCCGAAACGGATCAACTGATCAGTGAAGGCCTGTATGCTCTGCGTCGCAAGTGGATCGAGTGTCCACACTGCGCCCCTGGCCGGCATGAAGTCAAAACGATCGAAGTCACCAGCGAGCCGCGCGCCAAGCTGCATCATGTGCTGCAGCTCAGCCTGTATCGCCTGCTGTTACATCGCAACGGTCTTGAAGTGGAGACCGGGGAAATCATCTATCAGGACATGGATACGCAGTGCCGGGTCGCCGTCGACTTGCTGTCGTTGGTGGATACGGAGCGCTACCTGATGGAGCGGGTGACGTTGGCAGCACAGGCGGAGTTGCCGCCGATCTTGATCGACGAAGCCGAACTCTGGCAATGCGGGTTTTGTCCTGCCCGCGACGAATGTGAACGAATCCATGGCGGCCCGGTTGGTAAGGCCGCTCAACCTAAAACTATCAATCCACTGGAGGAAGTGTAATGTCGACTGCAACTGCTGCACCCACCAAGCGAACGAACACCACAGCGAAGCCGACCGACAAGAAGTCGCCGCCCATGAACCTGTTCACCGGCATCGGCCGGCTCGGTCAAGAGCCGGCGCTGCGCTACTCCGGCGAGGGCCGCGCCTGGTGCGCGACTTCACTAGCGATCTTTCAAGGCGAAGACAAAGAGCCGATCTGGTTGAAGCTCAAGGCCTTCGCCAAACCGCTGGACAAAGGCGGCTGGGACGAAGGCGTGCCCCTGGCGCTGGCCGAACTGAAGAAAGGCCAGAAGGTCAGCGTGCGCGGCAAGTTGTTCTGCGACAAGCGCGACTACAAGGGCAAGGAATACGTTGATTGGGGTCTGGTGCTGTATGCGGTCCCGGCTCCGGTCGCGGATGATGCGCCGGCCAGCGCTGACGCAGGCGATGAGCCTGATTAGTCTCAAGCGATCACAACTGAAGCAGTATCACACCGGAAGGGGATGTGTTGAACATCCCCTTCTGCATTCTCAAATGGAGGAAGTATGACGCCCTATCAACGCGGGGCGCGCCTCGAATACCTGGCGCGTGACGTCTTGCGACAACGCGGTTACAGCGTGGTACGCAGCGCGGGCTCGCATGGCGCGATCGATCTGGTCGCCTTGAATGAGCGCGAGCTGTTGCTCATTCAAGTGAAGCAGAGTGGTCAGCCGGTTGGAGCTGCGCTCAACAAACTGAGTGAGGTGCCGGGACCGCGCGGCACGCGGCGGCAGGTGTGGGTCTATCACCGGGCATGCGGCCGGACCACCGCCCGCTGGGAAATCATCCAGTCAAAGCGGAGGCCGTGAATGACGTCCGTCAGCACAGCCTACACCCTGACCCCGGCGCAGCAGCCGGGTGAAGCGCCGCTGGAGATCAGCCTGCGCCCCAAAGCGCTGACTGAGTTCGTCGGACATGATCACATCAAAGGCGGTCTCGGCCTGATCCTGGCTGCGGCCAGGCGTCGCGATGAGCCGGTCGATCACATCCTGTTTCACGGCCCGCCCGGCACCGGCAAGACTACGCTGTCGGGCATCATCGCGAACGAGATCGGCGCGCCGATGCGTGAACTCTCCGCACCCGCGCTGCAAAAAGTCGGTGATCTGGCCGCGGTGCTGGTCGCGCTCGATCGTAAGAGCGTCCTGTTTCTGGATGAAATCCATCGCTTGAAAACTGAAGTGGCTGAAACCCTGTATGCCGCGATGGAAGACTTTCACCTGTCGATCATGAGCGGGCGCGGCGAGAGCGCCGCGGTGGTCTCGCTGGATCTCCAACGCTTCACGCTGGTCGGCGCGACGACCGAATTCGGTTCGCTGCCCGCGCCGCTGCGCGATCGGTTCGGGCAGGTCTTTGCCCTCGATCTGTA
>JAUQXD010001079.1 GCA_030834835.1 Thermoflexales bacterium
CGGCGACTGGCTGACCAGCGAGGAACTGGCTAAGTTCGATGAGTGGCTGTATGAACGCGCACCCCTCACCGCCAACAACAACTACCTTGCCGGACAGGGCAAGGCCGAGATGAGCGAGGCCGATCAAGCCGAACTAAATCAGTGGGCGGCGGCGGTGCATGCCCGCATTCGAGAGGCCGCCGCGCGAGCCAACTTGCCGCCCGAGACGCTGGCCCAATGTCCCGCAGCGCGTGATGGCGCACAATCATACAGTGACGCGCGACGCGGCTTCTGCCTGTTGATCCCGGCGGCCTATTCAGCCTTTGGCGTCAATCCAAACGAAGTCGTGTTCGCCAGAGAATCGCTGCTCAACGTGACCGAGCCGCGCCTGTCGATCTCGGTGATTGGCACTGGGGCACGCACGCTCGATCAAGTTGTGGCCGACATCCTAACCAGCTTGCCAGCCTACGATTTCAAGCCATCGACGGTGGACATCGCCGGTCAGACGGCGGCTGTGCTGGACAATGTGCCCGGCCAGGACCTGATGCGCCGCGTGCTCTTTATCCATGAGAGTCGGCTGTATGAGCTAACCTTCTCGCCAGCCGATCACGCCGAGATGGCAGCGTTCTACGACTTGATTGTCGCCAACTTCCAACTGCTGGCAACGGCGCAGTAACCGCCGTTCTCAAACCACCCGATTGGCAACACACCGCCCGCCGATCTTCGCTTGAAGATCGGCGGGCGGTTGATTGTAAGACAAATTGGCAATTTGTCTTGACGCGCTTAATGCACCGCTGCGAACTGCTCCTCTTCCGTCGAGCCTTTCAGCGCCGTCGTCGAGACGCCCTCGCCGGTGACGGCGATCTGCACTTCGTCGAAGTAGCCCGCGCCCACAAACGATTGATGCTTCGTCGCCATGGAGCCGTCTTTCTCCATGGCAAACTCGCGCTCCTGCACCATCTTGGAGTAGGCCAACATGCCTTGATCGCGATAGGCGTGCGCCAACTCAAACATGCTCATGTTCAGCGTGTGGAAACCGGCCAGCGTGACGAACTGGAATTTGTAACCCATCTCCGCCAGCTTCTCCTGGAAGGTCAACATCGTCTTCTCGTCCAGGTTGCGCTGCCAGTTGAACGACGGCGAACAGTTATAAGCCAGCATCTTGCCGGGGAACTTCTCATGCACGCCCTGCGCAAACTCGCGCGCTTCGCCGAGGTCGGGCTTGCCGGTTTCACACCACAGCATATCCGCATACGGCGCGTAGGCCCGCGCTTTGGCGATGGCGTACTCGATGCCGCCGCGCACGGTCCAATAGCCCTCGACGGTCTGCTCGCCCGTGGCGAACTTCTCATCGACGGGATCGTTGATGGCGCGTATCAGGTTCGCGCCCAGCGAATCGGTGCGGGCAATGATGAGGGTCGGCACGCCCAGCACATCGGAAGCCAGCCGCGCGGCGATCAGCTTCGGCACGAATTCGTGCGTGGTGACCAGCACTTTGCCGCCCATGTGACCGCACTTCTTCAACGACGACAGTTGATCTTCCAGATGCACGGCCGCCGCGCCCGCTTCGATCATGGCTTTGATCAACTCGAAGGTGTTCAACGGCCCGCCGAAACCCGCCTCGGCGTCGGCCACGATCGGCGCGAACCAGTAGATGTCGCTCTTGCCCTGCATGTGCTGAATCTGATCGGCGCGCACCAAAGCGTTGCTGAGTTTGCGGATCACATTCGGCACGCTGCTGACGGGATACAGTGATTGATCGGGATACATTTGCAGCGCATCGTTGGCGTCACCGGCCACCTGCCAGCCCGATAGATAAATCGCTTTCAGGCCCGCGCTCACCATCTCGACGGCCTGATTACCCGTCAACGCCCCCAGCGCGCGGATAAACGGCTCGGTGTGCAGCAAGTGCCACAGCCGGGTTGCCCCCATCTCGGCCAGCGTGTAGTGCAGTTGAATCGATCCCCGCAGCCGCACCACTTCACTCGCCGGATACTTGCGCGTGACGCCCTCCCAGCGCGGATTGGTCGCCCAGTCGTTTTCCAATTCGATGATTTGCGCTTTGTCGTGCATGATGGTCTCCTTTGGTCTGGTGGTCGAATAGTCCAGGCGTGATGCGTGTTACGTGGTGCGTGGTTATGCTTTTCACGCAACACGCGCTACGCACCACGCTGGTTCATCAGTCAAGATACTCGTACGCTACAAGCGTCAGAAAATCTTCAAACTGCTTCTCAGTCACGATCTTCTCGAAGACTTCCGCGGCCTGCGGAATCTTGCTGGCGGCGAAGTTGGCCTCGCCGTACAAAGCGCGGATTTTCTCGATCTCCTGCGGCAGCAGTTCCTTCACCAACTCGACGGTAACTTTGCGTCCGTCGGCCAGCACGCCATTAGGCGAGTTGATCCATTGCCACACCTGTGCGCGTGAAATCTCCGCGGTGGCCGCGTCTTCCATCAGGTTATAGATGGCGACCGCGCCCGTGCCGCGCAGCCACGACTCGACGTATTGCAGCGGGACGTTGAGGTTGAGGCGCAGGCCCGCTTCGGTGATCGCACCGCCGGGGATGGCGAAGTCGATCAGTTGTTGGGCGGTCACATTGACTTCTTCACGCATCCGCTCCTTTTGATGCGGTTTGTCGCCCAGCACTTCGTCAAAAATTTCTTTGGCGATAGGGACGAGATCAGGATGGGCCACCCACGTGCCATCGAAGCCGTCGGCCGATTCGCGCAGTTTGTCTTCGCGCACTTTCTTCAGCGCGTTTTCATTCACGACCGGGTCTTTGCGGCTGGGGATGAAGGCCGCCATGCCGCCGATCGCGTGCGCGCCGCGTTGATGACATACCTTCACCAGCAGCTCGGTGTAGGCGCGCATAAACGGCGACGTCATCGTGACCTGAGCGCGATCGGGGAAGGCGAAGTCCGGCCGGTTGCGGAACTTCTTGATGATGCTGAACATGTAATCCCAACGGCCCGCGTTCAGCCCCGCGATGTGATCGCGCAGTTCGTACAGAATCTCGTCCATCTCGAACGCGGCGAGGATCGTTTCGATCAAGACCGTGACCTTGAT
>JAUQXD010001080.1 GCA_030834835.1 Thermoflexales bacterium
AGTTTGGCATTCAATTTCACGGCCTCGGCAGCCCGCATCAGGGCATCGTGCACGTCATCGGGCCGGAACTAGGCCTGACGCAGCCCGGCATGACCGTCGTCTGCGGCGACAGCCACACGGCCACGCACGGTGCGTTCGGCACGCTGGCCTTCGGCATCGGCACCAGCGAAGTCGAGCACGTCCTTGCCACGCAATGCCTCTTGCAGCGCCCGGCCAAAACGTACGAAGTGCGCGTCGACGGCGAACTGTCGCCCGGCGTCTCGGCCAAAGACATCATCCTCGCCCTCATCGCGCAGATCGGCGTGGGCGGCGGCACGGGCCACGTCTTCGAATACACCGGTCGCGCCATCCGATCGCTCAGCATGGAACAGCGCATGACGATTTGCAACATGTCGATCGAAGGCGGCGCGCGCGCGGGCATGGTTGCGCCCGACGACACCACGTTCAACTATTTGCACGATCGCGAGTTCGCGCCCAAAGGCCCGGCGTGGGATCAAGCCGTAGCCAGGTGGCGGCAGCTCGTCACCGATGATGGCGCGACCTACGATAAGTCGATCACACTCGACGCGTCCAAACTGGCACCGATGATCACCTATGGGACAAATCCCGGCATGGGCATGTCCATCACCGATCGAATCCCGGATCCCGATCGGCTCAGCGACCCCGATCAGAAATCGACGCTCGACAAGGCGCTGCGCTACATGGGCTTGCAGCCCGGCCAATCGTTGATCGATCATCCGGTCGATGTGGTCTTCATCGGCTCATGCACCAACTCGCGCATTTCTGATTTACGATTAGCCGCCTCGTTGCTCAAAGATCGCAAAGTCGCGGCCAACGTGCGCGTGATGGTCGTACCCGGCTCGATGGACGTGAAAAAGCAAGCAGAAGCCGAAGGCTTGGATCGCGTCTTCAAGGCCGCGGGCGCGGAGTGGCGCGAAGCGGGTTGCTCGATGTGCATCGCCATGAACGGCGATCAACTTCAGCCCGGTCAATACGCCGTCAGCACCAGCAATCGCAACTTCGAAGGGCGGCAGGGCAAAGGCGGCCGCACGTTCTTAGCCTCACCGCTCACCGCCGCCGCCACCGCGCTGACGGGCAAGATTACAGATGTTAGGACACTTCTATAAAGTGTCATTCCGAGCGAAGCGAGGAATCTAGATTCTTCGCCGCTTCGCGGCTCAGAATGACACATGATAAACACTATGGCACAGTTCACTACACTCACCTCACGGGCCGTTCCCCTGCCCGTCAACAACATCGACACTGATCAGATCATCCCGGCGCGCTTTCTCAAGGTGACGGATAAGGTCGGCCTCGGCGCGAATCTGTTTTCGGATTGGCGCTATAACGCCGACGGTTCGCCCAAAGCCGACTTCGTGCTGAATCAACCATCGGCGCAGGGCGCGGCGATTCTGCTGGCCGGCGACAACTTCGGCTGCGGCTCCTCGCGCGAGCACGCACCATGGGCGCTGACGGGCTTTGGTTTCCGCGCCGTCATCAGCACTTCGTTCGCCGACATCTTCCGCAACAACGCGCTCAAGAACGGCCTTATACCCATCATCGTCGATGCCGACACCCATCGCATGTTGTTCGATCTGATCGAAGAAGTGCCCAACGCGGAACTCAAGATCGATCTCGCCACGCAGACCTTGATGCTGCCCACCGGCCAATCGACCACCTTCCCCATCGACGACTTCTCGAAGACGTGTCTGCTCAACGGCGTCGATGAACTGGGCTACATCCTGACCTTTGCTGATCAGATTGCCGCTTTCGAAGCGCGCAACGGGATTGCGATTATTACCAGTTGACCGGACGGGAACTCGGAGAACTTTCTGCGGATGAAGGACTCGGGGTTCCCGAGTTCTTTCATTGTAGCGTCACACCGCACTGCGCACACGCAGTGGGTGCAAGTGTTGCGAGCGTCCTGAGCGGAGCGACATCTTTTCGTCGCGTAGTCGAAGGATGCGAAGCAATCTCAGGCTCAATTGGACAGATTGCTTCGTCGCACAAAACGCTCCTCGCAATGACGAACAGAATTCTCGGAGGAGATCATGATCCAAATTTACGACACCACCTTACGTGACGGCACTCAGCGCGAAGGCATCTCGCTCTCGTGCGACGACAAGCTACGCATCGCGCGCAAACTCGACGAGTTGGGCGTGGCCTTCATCGAAGGCGGCTGGCCCGGCTCCAACCCCAAGGACGCGGAGTTTTTCGATCGGGCCAAAGACATGCCGTGGCAGCACGCGCTCATCACCGCGTTCGGCTCGACCTGTCGCGTCGGCGGCAGCCCCGAAGACGACGCCAACATCAAAGCCCTGCTCGACGCTCAGACGCCGGTCTGCACCGTCGTCGGCAAGACGTGGACGCTGCACGTCACCGAAGTGCTGCGCACGACCTATGAAGAGAATCTGCGCATCATCGAACAGAGCCTCGCTTACCTGCGCGCCCAGGGCCGCCGCGTGATCTATGACGCGGAACATTTCTTCGACGGCTACAAAGCCGATCCGGCCTACGCGCTTGAGACCTTGAAAGCGGCCAAACGGGGCGGCGCGGAAACGGTCGTGTTGTGCGACACCAACGGCGGCTCGATGCCGTGGGAAGTGACGCAGATCGTGCGCGAAGTCAGCGCGGCCCTCAACCACCCGATCGGCATTCACACCCACAACGACGGCGAATGCGCTGTGTCGAATTCGCTGGCGGCGCTGCGCGAAGGCGCGATTCAGGTGCAGGGCACCATCAACGGCTATGGCGAACGCTGCGGCAACGCCAATCTGTGCTCGATCATCGGCGACCTCGAATTGAAGTTGAAGATGCCGTGTTTGCCGGAAGGCCATCTGCCCTTGTTGTACGATGTCTCACACTTCGTAGCCGAGATGGCCAACCTCGCGCCCGACGAGCATCTGGCGTACGTGGGCAAATCGGCCTTCGCGCACAAGGGCGGCATTCACGTCGCGGCGATGCGACGCAATGTGCAGTCGTACCAGCACATCGAACCGACGACGGTCGGCAATGAGATGCGCGTCGTCGTGAGCGAACTCTCGGGGCGCGGCAACTTGCTGAGCAAAGCCGAAGAATACGGCCTCGATGTGAACGGCAGCGAAGTCGGCGACGTGCTGAATGAAATCAAAGCGCTTGAATCGCAGGGCTTTTCGTTCGAGGCGGCGGAAGCCTCGGTCGCGATGATGATGAAGCGGCAACAGGCGGGCTATGTGCCGCCGTTCGAGTTGGTTGATTTCACCGTGACGGTTGAGCATCGTCGGGGACGCGGCATCTTTGCGGAAGCCACGGTGAAAGTGTGTGTCGATGGCGAAGTGCAGCACACCGCCGCCGAAGGCAACGGCCCGGTCAACGCGCTGGACCTGGCGCTGCGCAAAGCATTGATCAAGCACTATCCTCAGTTGTCGCGCTTCCACCTAGCCGATTACAAAGTGCGCATCCTCGACGGCAACAACGGCACCGAGGCCGTGACGCGCGTGCTAATCGACACCCAGAACGGCACCAAACGCTGGAGCACCGTCGGCGCGAGTGCGAACATCATCGAGGCCAGCTGGCGCGCGCTGGTGGATTCGGTAGAATATGGGTTGACGGTAGCAGCATAATTTCTGATTGCTGATTTCTGATTGAAGATTATCGCGAC
>JAUQXD010001081.1 GCA_030834835.1 Thermoflexales bacterium
AGCGACATCGTGCCGGCCATGACCAGCTGCGCGCCCGCGATGTAGCCCGCCAGCATTTGCAGGCCGCATAGAATATCGGTGACGGGCCAGTACAGCGCGTGATTGATCAGCAGCCGCCGCCCGCGCCGGAATTTTTCCCAGTTGGCACGCTCGAACTTGTCGCGTTCATAGGCTTGCCGCGCAAAGGCTTTGACCACGCGCACGCCGGTCAGGTTTTCTTGCAGCGTCGTGGACAGCGCGGCCTCTTGCTCTTGATGCGCCTCATACGCTTTGGAGATACGCTTGAAGAACCAGACGGACACCACCAGCACGAGCGGGATAACGATGACCGAGAACCCCGCCAGCGGTGCGTACAGCCGCAACAAGGCGACGAAGTTGATCACAAACAACAGCACGATCCGCCCGGCGTTGATGGCCTGATCGGCGAAGAAACGCCGGATCGCGTCCACATCCGAGGTCGAGCGCTGGATCAACTCGCCGGTCTGGGCCTTATCGTGATAGGTAAACGACAGGCGCTGAATATGATCGTACAGATAGTCGCGCAGACGGCGGGCGATGCCTTCGGAGGTGCGGGCCGCCAATCGGCCGCTGAAGAACGTGAACGCGCCTTCGATCAACGCCAACCCGATGAAGCCCAGCGCCAGCCAGAGCAGAGTTTGATCGACGATGCCGCGCCCCAACACATCGTCGATGAGGTGGGCCAGCAGCAGATAGGTGGATGTCTTGGACACCGCCGCGATGCCCAGGCTGAGCAGTGCGCCGCTGTAGGCCAGGCGATAGCCGCGCAGCATCCGCCACAGCCCGCTCAAACGGCGGCTGGTCACGGTCGTTTTCAGATCAAACGCAGACGACGTTGAAGCGCTCACAATGTAAACTCCGAAACCAAACCTGGGATTTAGATTCTACCACCTTAGCGAGCGGCTTGAAATTACGTTCTACCCGGCAAAAAGGTTCAGTTTGATGGCCGGATGTGTTATAATTGAGACATCGAACAAGTAGTGTAGTGCCCAATGCACAGCCGCCACCCACCCTGATTGAGAAGTGGCGGCCTTTCATTTATTTAGGAGGTTCACATGCAATTCAAAGCCGGGGATCGAATTGTTCACCCCACGTATGGCGTCAGCGAAGTGGTTCGTCTGGAAGAGCGCCAACTGGCCGAAGCCAACAAGCGGCTGTACTATGTGCTATCCGCCGACAAAAGCACCGTCTGGGTGCCGGTGGAAGCGACCGGGCTGCGCCAGTTGACGTCGTCGACCGAGTTGGACAAAGGCCGCGCCCTGCTGCGCGGCAAGCCCGCTTCGCTCACCACCGATCATCGTGAACGCCGCCTGGCGATCACGGAAAGCCTGAAAAACGGCTCGTTTCAGACCCTGTGTGAAGTGGTGCGCGACCTGGCCGCCTTTGGCTGGCGCAAATCATTGGGCGAAGCCGATGCCGCCCTGCTGAAGCGCGCGCGCGAAAGCCTGAGCCGCGAATGGGCGGCGGCGACGAACACCACCATCGACGAGGCCAACGCCGAGGTCGCGGCGCTGCTCGCGAAAGCGCGCCAGACGTATCATTCGTAAACAATTCAATAGAACGCAATCCCCCGCCACGCGACTGCGTGGCGGGGGTTTTGTTTGTAGTGTAGGGCAAGTCGGTGACTTGCCAGGGCAAGATAACATCTTGCCCCACAACTTCAGAGTTAGCCGGCGCGCGCGCCGATGGCCTTGCGGCGATTGGCTTCCACGTAGCGGCGAATTGCATCCGCGTCCGGGATCTTGGCCGCGGGCGTGCGATAGTCGATGCCGTCCATCGTGCGGCGCGGCAGTTTCTTCTTCATCACCGCTTCGATGCGGCGCGCGAGCGCTTCATCGACCGGCGTCACAAACGTGAACGCCTGCCCGTCAGCTTCGGCGCGGCCCGTGCGGCCGATGCGGTGCACGTAGTCTTCGACCTGCATCGGCATGTCGTAGTTGATGACGTGCGAGATGCCTTCCACATCGATGCCGCGCGCGGCAATGTCCGTGGCCACCAGCACGCGCGACTTCCCGTGCCGGAACGCTTCCAGTGCAGCCACTCGTTGACTCTGCGAACGGTTGCCGTGGATGACGGCGGCGTTAATCTTGGCGCGCTGCAAGTCGCGCACGATCTTGTCGGCGCGATGCTTGGTGCGCGAGAAGATCAGGACGCTGTCCATGTCGTGATCTTCCAGCAACTGCTTCAGCAGCTGCATCTTCAGATGCTCAGGCACCGGGAAGAATGCCTGCTCGATCGCGTCGGGCGTGACTTTCTTCTCGACTTCGACGCGCACGGCCTTGCGGGTGACTTCGTAAGCGAGATTGATAATCGGCTGCAATGTGGCCGAAAACAGCAGCGTCTGGCGCTCTTTCGGCAGCATCTTCACCACGCGGCGAATATCAGGCAGAAAGCCGATGTCCAGCATCCGATCGGCTTCATCCAGCACCAGTACCTGCAGGTCTTCAAAGCCCAGATTGCGGCGCTCGACATGATCGAGCAGGCGGCCAGGCGTGGCGATGACGATATCCACCCCGCGGCGCAGGGCCTCTTCTTGATTGCCCAGCGACACACCGCCATATACGGCGACGCTGCGCAGGCCCGTGCCCGTGCTTAGCTGCTTGGCCTGTTCAGCCACTTGCAGAGCCAGTTCGCGGGTGGGGACCAGCACCAGGACGCGCGGTCGGCGCGGTCGGGGCGAATTGATCAGTCGATGCAGAATCGGCAGCAGATAGGCAGCGGTCTTGCCGGTGCCCGTCTCGGCGCTGCCGAGGATGTCTTGCCCGGTCAGCGCGGCCGGAATGGTCGCGTGCTGGATAGGCGTCGGCGTCTCGAACTCCATCGCCTGAACGTTTTTGAGCAGGCGCGGATCGAGATTGAAATTGGTAAAACTCATGAAACTCCTGTGGAGCGGCAAATATTTTTGCCGAGGTGAACAGCCGCGGGGACACGTCGGGTCAGGAGATAAATAAAACGCTGCCGAGTCACAAGACCGGGCAGCGGGGACATACCGGATTTACTTGCTCACTAACGGGCGTAACTATAACACCGATAAGCGAAATCGTCAAACACGGTTTTACCCCCGCCCGATCGACCACTCGTGCGAACGGGCGCAATGTTGACTCTGCCCAGGTAGTCTGCTTAAATGACCGGGGAGGTGGCTATGCTTAATCGTTTGTTCGGCCTAATGTTGATCATTCGAGGTTTGTCGCCGTTGCTCGTGGTAGGCGTGATCGCCCTCACAGGCGCGCTGCTGGTCAACGATGTGCAAGCGGCGCTGCAACAACCGGTGGCCGCCATTCGCACTGAACTCGATCAGGTCACGGCCACCGTCGACACCATTCGCGGCCAGGTCGATGTCGCCAGCCAGCGCATCACCGCCGTCACCAATCAAGTTACCACGTTTGTTGGCTCTGTTGGCAACAATATCAACTCCATCGTCACGCAGTTTCGTAATTTGCTGACACCGATCAATGACGCCATCGCGGGCGTCCGTTCAGCGTTGAACGTCATCAAGTCCGGTCTCGATGGCTTTATCAGTGCGGCTAACTCAGTCTTGCAAGTGCTCAACGTCGGCTGCCCTACGCTTCGACCGTGCATTCAGCTGCCCACGATCCCGACACTGCAACTGCCCAACCTGCTGCCCGACATCGAGCCGCTGGCCGCCGCCGTCCGATCGGCTTTTGCGCCGCTCCAACAGATCTTTGCCGATTTTCAGCCCGCAGTGGACAGCATCCGGCAGTTGAGTGTGGCCTTGCAAGGCGTGCCGGATACGTTCAGGCGCATCGGCCAGTACGGGCAACAACTGATCAATGGGGTCGAAAGCACCGTCGCCGATTGGGGCACCGTCCTGACTATCGTCGTCGTCATCTTGCTCGTGTTGACGATCAATTACTTTGCCGTGCCGCTGGTTGATAATGTCACGCGCGGTTGGCGACTGTTGCGTGGTCTGCCGGCTTAGCACTGGAAAGGATCAATCATGCAACGTGTGTTGGGCTTTCTACTGGTGGTTCGGGCGTTGACGCCGATCCTGGTGGCGTTGACTATCCTGTGGGGCGTCAGCCAGATCGCGGGCAGCTTGCGCGAGGCGGTTGAGCCGCCGTTGACCGGGCTAAAAACGGACATTGACGCGCTGGGGCCGACGCTGAATACTGCGTGGCAAAGATTTGAAGCCGCCGCCAGTACTGCGTTGGGCGGCCTGGCTGGTTTAGCCTCGCGGCTGGGGAGTTTCGACCTACCGACCATACAAGCCAGTCAATTAGGAGTATTTCTCGGCGGTGTGGCCGCTCCGCTGAATGGCTTGCTGCAAAGCATCGAACAAGTCTTTCACCCGCTGGGCGATGCCCTGTACAGCCTCGGCGACCTGGGCCAGAGTATGCGGATCATTCCCGATCAGTTAAAGCAAGTGGTCGATCAGGGTGAGGTAGCCGTTCAACAACTGCGCGCCGTGATCGAGCGCTGGAGCGGACCGATCGTCATCGCGATAATTGTCATTTTGGGTCTGGTCGCCGTGTATAACCTGGCGTCATTCCTCGACGATTTCAGGCGCGGCTGGCGGCTGTTGACCAGTCGGGGCGAGGGCTAATCCGCGCTCGACGCCGCCGACAGTGTGATCGGGAAACGAGCCCCCCCTGATCGGGCGGCTCGCTCAGGTGATGACGCACGCAACCGCAAATCTTTGACTATGCTTCTTCCGCCTCCAGCATCAAGCGGGCCTGCTGCAATTCCTGTCGATGTGCTTCGGTCAACTCAGGATACTGCGGATCGATCGTCTGGAATTTGGC
>JAUQXD010001082.1 GCA_030834835.1 Thermoflexales bacterium
ATCCTGACCTGTGTCGTTGCGAGGATCGTTGTGTGCGACGAAGCAATCTCGTGCTGAGTGGCGTTGAGATTGCTTTGCAAATAGCGCTCGCAATGACGGATACCGCCGTGTCATTGCGAGGAGTGGGTTTTGCGACGAAGCAATCTTCTGCTGATCGGCCTTGAGATTGCTTCGCAAACAGCGCTCGCAATGACGGATGGACATTCGCTACACATCATGGAGATAACTGAATGACTAAACTCAATGAATTCTTTGGACAACCTCTTAGCGTAGTAAACGTCGGCCTCAACAGCATGGCGCAGTCGGTGAAAGATCAGGGCGTGCCGGTGATCGATGTCGATTGGAAGCCGCCCGTCGAGGGTGTGCCGCGCTTGCGCACGACCAAAACGGGCGTGGACATCGACGCCGCGAACGAGGAGGTGATCAAGCGCATCAAGGCCGCACGCCCGACGCTGGTCGGCATGGGCCTGGCACGGGATGTGATCCCCGGCATGCACAGGCACATGATCCTGCACGCCGGGCCGCCGATCACGTGGGAGCGGATGTGCGGCCCGCAGCGCGGCGCGGTAATGGGCGCGTTGATGTATGAAGGGCTGGCCCAAGACGAAGCCGAGGCGGAAAGACTTGCCGCTTCCGGCAACATCGAATTTTCGCCGTGCCATCATCATCACGCCGTCGGGCCAATGGCGGGCATCGCGTCGCCGTCGATGCCAGTGTTCATCTTCGAGAACAAGACCTTTGGCAATCGCGCGTTTTGCACGCAAAACGAAGGCTTAGGGAAGGTACTGCGCTATGGCGGCATGGGGCCGGAAGTGATCGCGCGTCTCAAGTGGATGGAAACTGATTTGTATCCTACACTCGATCGGGCGTTGCAGTCCATGCCGGACGGCATCGACGTGAAAGCGTTGATCGCTCAAGCGCTGCACATGGGCGATGAGGGGCACAATCGCAATCGGGCGGGCACCAGCCTGTTCTTGCGCGCGATTGGTCCGGCGCTCGCGCGGACTAATCGTGATAATGAAACACTCGCCAAAGTGATCGAGTTTATCGATCGCAACGATCATTGGTTCCTAAACTTGAGTATGCCTGCGGGCAAATGCGCCGTCGAAGTGGCGGAAGGTGTCGAAGGCAGCAGCATCGTGATCGTGATGGCGCGTAACGGCACGGACTTCGGCATCAAGATCGCCGGGATGCCCGATCGATGGTTCACGGCTCCATCGGGCAAGGTGCAGGGCCTGTACTTCCCCGGCTACACCGAAGACGACGCCAATCCCGACATCGGCGATAGCACGATCACGGAGACGGCGGGCTATGGCGGTTTTGCGATGGCGGCTGCGCCTGCGATCACGCAGTTCGTCGGCGGCACGCCGCAGATGGCGATCGATGTGACGCGCGAGATGTACGAGATCACGTTTAGCGAACACGCGGGCTTCACCATCCCTGTGCTAAACTTCAGGGGCACGCCGCTGGGCATCGATGTGCGCAAGGTGGCTGAAACAGGCATTTTGCCGCGCTTGAATACGGGCATCGCACACAAGAAACCCGGCATCGGCATGGTGGGCGCGGGCATCTTGCGCGCACCGGAGAAGTGCTTTGAGGACGCATTCGCAGCGCTGAAAGAACAATGCTAAATGCATAGTGCATAATTCATAATGCGTTCCCCAACTATGAACTATGCATTATGCATTATGAATTAATCAACCCACTCAAGGAGAAGCTACGATGAAATTTCTGGACCTCACCATTCCCCTCGGTATTGGCACGCCCGCGTGGCCGACGTACGAGCCGCTGCAAATCAAGTACTTCAAGCGCCTTGCGCCCAATGGCGCAAACGGCCAGGTGCTGACGCACTCCAACCACCTGGGCACGCACCTCGACGGCGAGATTCACTTCTACACGCCGGGCAAGGACATCGCGTCGCTCGAGATGGACTACCTCGTGCATGAGGCCGCCGTCGTCGATCTGAGTGACATCTGCGGCGACTACGATGTGTACACCAGCAAGATGGTGGAAGAGCGCGTCGAAGTGAAAGAGGGCGACATCCTGATCATCCATACCGGCTATCACCACTTCGGTTGGGATCAGCCCACGGCCGATGAGATTCGCTACATGGTCAAGCATCCCGGCCCCGATCGCGAATTCGCGGAGTGGTGCAAGGCCAAGAAACTGCGCTGGCTGGCCGTCGATTGCGGCAGCGCTGATCATCCGATGAACACCATCATCCGCGATTGGATGCCGCGTCAGGCGCGCCAGGCCGACAAGCATTTCCAGAAGAAGTACGGCATGCCGCTGGCCGAATTCTTCGACGACAGCAAATATCAATTGATGCACATCGAGATGTTCCCGTACGGCATCGTGCATGGTGAGTGCTTCGGCGGCGACATCGATTTGATCTGCAATCAGCGCGTCACGATCGGTTTCTTCCCGTGGCGCTTCGTCGACGGCGAGTCGTGCATCGGCCGCGCCGTTGCGATGGTGGACGATGATCGCTATGCGGCATTGATGGCGAAGAAGGCGGCCATGGCCAAGACCAGGTTCGGCGATGCGATCGAGCCGAAACACGTGGAGCAGATCGAAGCGCTGAGCAAGGCAGGTTAAGCTAAAGCCGATTGAACCACGAAGGGCACGAAGTACCACGAAGACAACTTCGTGCGCTTCGTGTCCTTCGTGGTTAGAAGGGATGGAAAGATGATCAAATTTGTCGCTGCCTGTGCCCAGTTTGCGATTGCGCCGATGCAGGTGCGCCAGAATGTGCAAAAGGCCGCGCATTGGATCGAACGCGCCGTGCGCGAATCCAACGCCCGCCTGGTGATCGTGCCCGAAACGATCACGACCGGGTTCACGCCGGATGTGCCCGCCGACGAGTTGTGGGATGCCGTCGATACGCTGCCCGGTGAGAAGTGGCGCTTGATCGCGGAAACGGCCCAAAAACTGTGCGTTTTCGTGGTGTTTCCGACATACGAACGCGGTGAGGAACGGGGTGTGGTCTACAATTCCGCCGCCTTGATCGATCCGCGTGGCGAGATCATCGGCGTGTATCGCAAGACTCACCTGTTTCCGACGGAGCGCAAGAGCGCGGGCGGTTGGAGCACGCCGGGGACACAGCCCGTCGTCGTCGAGACGGAATTAGGCAATATCGGTTTGACCATTTGCTATGACGGCGACTTCCCGGAACTCTATCGCTGCGAGGCCATCATGGGCGCGGAGATCATCTGCCGCCCCAGCGCACTGCTGCGCTCCTTCGAAATCTGGGAGATGACGAACAAGGCGCGCGCCTACGACAATCACGTGTACATACTCGCGTGTAATGCGATCGGGCCGGACACGAAGCCGCATTATTACTTCGGCCACTCGATGATCGTGTCGCCCATCGCGCAGGTGCAAGCGTTGGCGCGCGGCACCGAGGAAGTGATCGCTGTCGAACTCGATCCCGATCCCATCAAGCGCGTGACCTACGGTGCGCAAACGCCGATGATCTTCGATCATCTGCAGGATCGGAATCTGGCCGCGTACGAAAACATCTTGACTAAAGCGCGCAGCCACTTCGAACCGGCGAAGCGTTATGAATGATCCACGAAGGACACGCAGGGGCACGAAGAAGACATTTTTGCTTCGTGTTCTTCGTGAACTTCGTGGACGGATTTTTAGGTTGAAACAGCCAGGACTTCAGTGGTAGACGACTCATTTTTAGGAGAGACCGATATGCCCGTCAACGACATCGAAGTTCACGATCCAAAAATTCTGGCTAACGCCCGATCGATTCTGGACGCCTGCCAGTCCGCGCAAGAGATGCAGCAGGCGGTGCTCGATGCCGTCAAACGCAACGAGACCTGGCGCGGTCAGCAGTGCATCAACCTGCTCGCGCCCGAGGCGCCGACCAGCCCGACGGTGCGCGCTCTGCTCGGCTCGGAGATTGGCACGCGCGCGGCCGAAGGCAACATCGGCTCGGTGCAGCGCTGGTTCGCGGGCACGCAGCACATCGACGAGGTCGAGGCGTTGTGCGTGGAACTGTTGAAGCAGGCCTTTCGCTGTCGCTACGCCGACCATCGCTTGATGGGCAGCATGTTGGGTAACATGGCGGTGTACTACGCCATGACCGAACCCGGCGACGTGATCATGACGGTGGCGCAGCCGTTCGGCGGGCATTCGAGCAATCGGTACGATGGACCCGCCGGGCAGCGCGGCCTGAAGATCGTGGACGTGCCGTTTGATCCGATCGAGTTGACAGTCGATCTCGATCTGTTCCGCAAGCTGGCGCCGTTGGTCAGGCCGAAGGTTGTTACGCTGGGGTTATCGATGACGCTGTTCCCGCTGCCGGTGCGCGAAATGAAAGAGGTGTTGCAAGAGTGGGGCGGCAAGTTGTTTTTCGACGGCGCGCATCAGGCCGGGTTGATCGCGGGCGGGCAATTTCAAGACCCATTGGCTGAAGGCGCGGATGTGCTGACGGGTTCGGCGGGCAAGACGTTTGGTGGGCCGCAGAGCGGCATGATCATGTGGAACGATGGCGCGTTGACGGAGCCGATCACGCACGCGATCTTCCCGGTGCTCGCCGCGACGCATCAGGTCAATCGGGTGGCGGCGTTGGCCGTGGCTGCCGCAGAGATGATCGCGTTTGGCAAGGACTTCATGGCGCAGATCGTGCGTAATTCGCAGGCGCTGGCCGCCGCGCTCGATCGACGCGGCATTCCTGTGTTGGGCAAGCACAAGGGCTACACGACGACGCATCAAGTCATCGCGGATGTGGGCGCGCTGGGCGGCGGGCTGGAAGTGGCGCACTTGCTGGCTCGCGCCAACCTCATCACCAATAAGAACCTGCTCCCGCGCGACAAGCCCGCCGATTGGGATCGCCCCAGCGGCCTGCGCATGGGCACGATCGAGGTAACTCGGCTCGGCATGAAGGAAACGCAGATGGATCAGATCGCGGACTTCATCGCGCGGG
Organism: Thermoflexales bacterium; assembly: GCA_030834835.1. Classification (GTDB taxonomy): domain Bacteria; phylum Chloroflexota; class Anaerolineae; order Fen-1058; family Fen-1058; genus JAGOBP01. The sequence continues at coordinate 4,940 of JAUQXD010001082.1, forward strand.
TGTTGATCGAACAGCAGTCGCCGAATACGGTGTTGGAAGATGTGATCGAATTCCGGCAGGCGTATCAGAAATTGTATTACTGCTTCGATCACGGCTTGCCCGCGTAACGAATCTTGCGCCATAACAAAACAGGGACGCCATTGAGAGCGTCCCTGTTTGCTTAAGCGATCAGCTCACGGCACATCGTCGAAGACAGCCAGCGGCGCATAGGCCACGCCCACCATGCTGGGGCCGGTATGCGCGGCCAGCGCCGGCGACATGGAATTGGTGGGCAGCCAGGTGCACTTAAACCGCGGATCGATCAGATTGTGCAGTGCCGCAACGGCGGGCAGATTGAGCACGTGTTTATGCATCCGTGCAAGGGTTGCACGCTCGCTGTTCCGCATCAGAGAACGTTCACTTCGAACAGACGAATGTGCTCGCCTCGGAAGGCATGGAGCGCATGCTCTTTGGTCTGCGTGAAGGACTGTCGGACCTCCGTATGTGATCTGCCCTTGGCGCGTGAGATTACATGGAGGCTTTCGCCCTTCCTGGCCTCACAGATGATGCTGGTGCTACACGGGTAACCGCCCACGAACTCATTGGAGGTGGTACTTTAGTTTAACTGCGCTTCGTAACCGTATCCGGTCCCCACATCTGGCGGTATATGAATGAACGCTGGCTCCGATTTGTGGCTTCAGCATCTCAGCATAGCGTCGCTTCAAAACCGCATGGCTACCCATTCAAGGAAACTAACATGGCGCCTTCTAATTTCTCGCACGGATCTCATCGCGAAGTGTTTACGCGGGTGCTGCGCCCGGGATTGAGTCTGGGGCTGGGCCTGCTCGCTTTAATGCTGGTGGTTATTGCCAGTTCCCCGACCTCATACTCCGCTCAAGCTGAGCCACTGCCAGGTGGTACACCGAAGCTGGTGTTATCCAGCAAAATCGTTACGCCCACCATCACCACAGCAGGGCCTGTCACGCTCACCTACCGTATCAGCTTGATCAACAGCGGGGCG
>JAUQXD010001083.1 GCA_030834835.1 Thermoflexales bacterium
GCCCGACAACAACGGCGTGCGCGGCCTGGTGTACTACGCCTTCCTGGCGCAGAACGGGCCGTGCGCGACTAACCTGTCGCCGTATCAAGAAGTAGCCTCGGGGTCGTACAACGAGAAGTTCAACGGCGACTTTGGGACAGGCATTCCGCCGGTGGCCGCCAGCGCACCGACGGTGGCTCTGGACAAATCGGGCAACGTGACGACCACCACGGGCGGGCGCATCACCTACACGATCGCCTTCAACAATTATGGCGTCAGCAGTGTGGGCCTGCCGCTGTACAACGGTGCGCTCACCTTTAGCGACACGCTGCCGATCAGCGGCACGTATGTCGCCGGATCGTTGACGGGCACGTTGAGCACTGGCGCGAGCCTGAGTTTTCTTTATTCATCCGATCGGGGCGTGACGTGGTCACCGATCGAGCCGGCGGCGGCCAGCGTGACGACGATCCGCGCGTACCTCAACGATCCATTCCCGGCGAGCGCCACGGGCCGCATCACGTACAGCGTGCAGATGAGCGCGCTGTTCCCGCCCGTTGGCACTGCGCCGCTGGTGACGAATTGTGTTGACGCGAGTTTTGGTCAGGGCGTGCCCTTTGCCACCGATTGCGCTGCCACGCTCGTGCAGGGCACTTACACGATCGGGGATTGGGTCTGGCGCGATGAGAATGGCAAGAGCATCCAGGATGACGGCGCGACGGGCATCTCCGGCGTGCCCGTATCGTTGTACTACGATGTGAACGGCAGCGGCGCACAGGACTCCGGCGATATGTTCGTCCTGTCTACGACGACGGGCGTCACCGGCTGGTACACGTTCAATGGCCTAGCTGGCGGTAACTACCTCGTCATCGTCGATAAACTATCGGCAGCGATCCCGACCGGTTACATCAACAGCACGCGCGATTTTTACGCCGTCACCGGCCTGGGCACGAGCACGTCCAGCCCTTACCTCAGCGCCGACTTTGGCTTCGTGCCTGCGCTGCGGATCGATAAGTCGCTGGTCAACACTGGCTCGATCTATGAAAGCGATACGCTGACATACACCATCCGCGTGACGAATATGCTGCCCGGCAACGGCACGGCCAATTCGATGTGTAATTACACCTACGTTTCATGGGCGCCAGGCGGACGGCTTGGTACCGGTACGTGGGCCAACGTGTCTAATGCATTTGGCGGCGCGGCCGAATTGAATAGTCTGTATGCGACCAATTCCTTTCCCGGCAATGCCGATCAGCTGCGGTCAGACGCGTTCTCTCCGACGTTGTTTGCGGGAAACGTCACATCCATTGAAGTGCTCTATTCTTTGTACCTTAACGGCACAGTACTTGGCACGAGCGGCGGAGCCTCAGATGATCAGGTCTGGACCCGTGTTTACACAACTACCCCACTGGGAACCACACCCTCGGGCACATTGACTGAGACTCAGGTGTCGAATGCCATGCTCAACAGCAACTACTCTGGCTCGGCCGCCAACCAGGGCGTACTGAGTTGGAATATCACAGCGCTGCGTGCCGGCTGGACCTGGTCGGATTTTAACAAGTACATCTTCGAGATTGAAACTCAAAAGAAAGCTGCCTCGGATGGCGCGATCATCAATGTCGACGCCATCGGCTGGCGCATTACTACGCAGGAAGCTTGCTCCTCGTCCGATCGCACCATCGCGACCGTGCCGCTGACGGACACCTACAACGCTAATCAACTGCGCTTCCTCAACGCAAGTCCGATCAACAACGCGCTTTACACGCAGCCCACGCCGTACGCCAACACCGGCGTCGTCTCGTGGACCAACGTCGGCCCGATCTACCCCGGTGGCTCAAGGACGATCACCGTGACGTTCAAGGCCCTGGAGCCAGGCGCGATCTCCGAGACAATTATCAACACCGCCACCGTGCGCAACGCCACCTACGGCAACGGTCGCCGCGCCAACGACGGCGCTGACGACGCGACCAGCCCCGTTTCGCGCACCACCTCGATCGGCGACTTCATCTGGCGTGATCTGGATGGTGATGGCGTGCAAGACGCCAGTGAGCCGGGCATCCCCGGCGTCGTCATCAGCCTGACGGCGAATGTGCCGTTTTCATATAACGGAGTCACCATCGGCGTTGGCACAGTGGTCACAACCGCGACCGACGCCAGCGGGTATTACGTGTTCGACGGCATTCGCAACGCGGGCACCTTCACCACGCGCGTCAATACAAGCACTTTGCCGACGAGCGGCCTGGGCTTCACGCAAACGGGCGATCCGAATTATCCGGGTGCAACGTGCAGCGTCTGCGATAACAGCTACGGCGTCGCCGTGACCAGCCAGTTCACTAACGTCACGTGGGCGGACTTTGGTTATCAGCTACCCTCGTTGATCGACGGCACGCTCTGGAACGATCTTAATCACAGCGGCGGCAGCACGCGCGATGCGGGCGAGCCGTATCTGTCGGGTGTAGTGGTCACGCTCACCGTCAATGGTTCGTTCGTGGCAAGCACGACCACCGACGCCAACGGCTACTATCGATTTGCCGGCAACTACACCGGCAACTGGGTGATGACCGTCGGCACGGGTACGCTGCCGAACAACGGCGCATGGACGCAATCGTACGACGGCGATTTCCCGGCCACGCCCGATCAGTACGGCGGCTCGATCGCGCCCGGCGGTTATGGCCGTTCCGACTACAGTTACTATCAAACCGGCGCGTACTCGATCGGTGATACGGTCTATAAAGACTGGAACAGCAACGGCGTGCAAGACGCGACCGAGGGCGGAATTTCCAATGTCGCCGTGTCGCTCTATTGGGATAACAACGGCAACGGCGTGTACGACGCTGGCGTGGATGGCTTCATCAGCTCGACCACGACTGACAGCACTGGCTACTATCAATTCACCAATCTGCCAGGGAGCGTCAATTACGTGGTGGTCGTCAGCCGCAACGCTTCGACCTTGCCGGCCAGTTTTGCGCAAACGGGCGATCCCGATCAATCGGGTGTGCGCTGCACGATGTGCGATGATCAAGGCCGCGCAACGTTGAACGCGACCAACATCATCACTGAAGATTTCGGCTACAACCCGATCGGCTTCGGCAGCCTCGGCGATACCGTCTGGAAGGATAGCAACAGCAACGGCACGCAGGAAGCGGGCGAGGTCGGCCTGACGGGCATCGCCGTGACGTTGTACGCGGATACCAACGGCAACGGCGTGTACGATGTGGGCGTGGATGCCTTCATCACCACAACCAACACCATCACGAACGGTTACTATCTTTTCAGCAATCTGCCCGCCGATCAGTACGTGGTGGTCGTCAACACCGCCGACTCCGATCTGCCGGTGGATGCGACGAGCGGCAAGCGCTACACGCCCAGCACTGGCTCGGTGAAGGCGGTGACGTTGAGCGCCGGGCAGAACTACGTCGATGCGGACTTTGGCTTCATGCCACCCAGCGCCATTGGCGACACCGTGTACTGGGATGCCAACGGCAACGGCCAGCAGGACTGGACCGAGATCGGCATCAGCGGCGTGGTGATCAGCCTGACAAATTCGGCCGCGGCCACGATCGGGGGCGTGACATACGCGCCTGGGCAGTACGTGACCACAACAACCACCAATAGCACCGGCTATTATCTGTTCAGCGGACTGGAACCGACCACGTACACAGTGCAAGTCATGCCGGGCACAGGCGCGCTGCCTTCCGGCGCGACGCAGACCGGCGACCCCGATCTCACGATGTCGTGCCAGAACGCGGGCAGTCTGGCTTACTACTGCGACAACGCCACGACGCAGCGGCTGCGCGGCGGCCTGTCGTTCCTCAACGCCGACTTCGGGTATCAGACCGCAGGCGTGATCGGCGACTTCGTGTTCCGCGATCTGAATGGCAATGGTCTGCAAGACGCGGGCGAACCCGGCATCGGCGGCGTAGTGGTCACGGCCACGCTCGGCGCGACGGTGATCACCACCACAACCGATCTGGACGGCTACTACTTCTTCAGCAATCTTGGGGACGGCAGCTGGACGATCGAGTTTGCCACACCCGCTAATATGGCCTCAACCACCAGCAGCGGCGCGGCGCTCGTCGCCGGTAATGGCAGCGTGGGCGCATCGGCCACCGCCGTCATCGGCAGCGGTGCGGTGACATCGATCAATGCCAATGGCTGCACAGAGTGCTCATTGCACATCGATAGCGGCTTCAGGCTCAACGGCGCATACAGCGTCAGCGGCCATGTCTTCTATGATAGCGCCAACGATGGCGGCGCGTACAACCCGCCTGCCGATCTGCCGTATGCCAACATCACCGTCTATCTGTACGACAGTAACGGCCAACTGATCGGCGCTACGACCACCGATGCCAACGGCGCGTACGCGTTCAGCAATCTGCCGAATGGCAACTACACTGTGTCGTATAACAACAACGCGCCGCAGTTCAACGCTCTATCCCTTTCCGCCGATCCCGATCTGGGTACGCGCGCGGCCGGGCCGTGCAATGCCTGCAACAACAATAACTCGTTCACGATCGGCGGCGCGTCCATTACCGATCGGGACTTTGGCCTGTATGGGGCGCTGGACTTTGGCGACCTGCCTGATACGTATGGCACATTGCTGGGCAGCGATGGCGCACGGCACACCATCAACGGCGTGTATCTGGGCACTGCACCCGATGGCGACGGCGAGGGCCGCACGACCGCCAACGCCACCGGCGACGACAGCAGCGGCATCCCCGATGAAAACGGTGTGAACTGGGTGGCGGGTGAGCATTGGACAGCCGGCACCACGGTTCATATCAACGTGAACGTGACCGGCAGCACGGGTTATCTGGTGGCGTGGTACGACTGGAACAACGACGGCGACTTTGCCGACGCCAATGAACAGGTGATCGTCGGCAGTTTGTCGAGCGGTGTCACCAACGAGCCGGTGAACGTGCCGCTGGGATACACCACCGGCGTCACACTCAACGTGCGCTTCCGGCTGTACGATGGCACGCCGGGCGTGATCAATTCCAGAGGGCTGGTGACCGGCGGCGAGGTGGAAGACTATCAGTGGCGCTTCAGCCCCAACGCCGTCACCCTGCGCGATCTGAGTGCCCGCGCCGAGCCGATTGAGTCGTTTAACTGGCTGTGGCCGGCGGCGGCGCTGATGCTCATCACACTGGCGACCTGGCGGATGAGGCGGCGCATGGCGAATTGACCGCAGCTGAGGCGACTCTCATACCTGGACCGCCTGTAAGTGCACAGGTAGTGGAGTCTGTTTAGCTAACACCAGGGCACACGCCGAATCCAACGGTTGGCGTGTGCCCTGTTGACTAAT